>JAQVHJ010000098.1:0-7113 GCA_028696285.1 bacterium | reverse complement strand
TTGACTGAAAGAACCTTGTACTTCTTGTAATTCTCTGCAGTTTTTGGCAGAGGGATAGTATCGGTCAATACAATTGCTTCAATCGGAGAATCGTTTAATCTTTCAACTGCATCCATTGAAAGAATTCCATGCGTACAGCAGACTTCTATTGACTTTGCTCCTTCTTCCTTCAGCCTGGTCGCCGCATTAACAATGGTCCCGCCTGTATCTACGATATCATCATAAATGATCAGGTCCTTATCGGAGACATCCCCGATAATATTGACGACCTCAGAAATATTCGGTTTTGGCCGGCGTTTATCTACGATAGCCAATCCGGCATTAAGCCTTTTTGCAAGGCCCCTTGCCCTGGGAACACTTCCTGTATCCGGAGAAACAATTACGTAATCCTTCTCCTTCCCGTTCGCTTCAAGGTAATCAATAAAGACCGGAGCTGCAAAGAGATGGTCAACAGGGATATTAAAGAATCCCTGAATCTGGTCAGCATGCAGATCCATTGTCAGGATTCTTGATGCCCCGGCAACTGTTAACAGGTCTGCAACCAGCTTGGCGGTAATAGGAACCCTCGGCTGGTCTTTTCTGTCCTGCCGCGCATACCCGAAATATGGGATAACAGGAGTGATTCTTGCCGCAGATGCTCTCTTGAATGCGTCTATCATAATAAGAAGTTCCATCAGATTATTGTTGACATTCTGAGATGTGGATTGGATTATAAAAACATCCGCGCCGCGTACATTCTCACAAATCTTAACGGAAATCTCACCGTCAGCAAAGCAGCCCTTCTGAATATCCCCCAAAGGGACTTGAAGTACATTACTTATACTTTCTGCTAATTTCGGGTTTGAAGACCCGGAAAACAGTTTTATTTTTGAGTTGGTCATCGCTGTCCTCTTATTATTTCTTCCAGGGATTCAAGATGTTCCTTTGTATTGACACCGAGAATCTCGTGGAAATCTCCGGCTTTCAATCCGGAAATCTTCTCTCCGGAGTTGAATAGAATTCTAATGATATCTGTTAGATAATATTCACCTTGACTATTATTGCTTGTTAATTTATCAAGGTTTGGTAAAAGAGCTTCTTTCTTGAAAATATAAACACCGGAATTGATCTCCTTGATCATTCTCTGTTCTTCAGTAGCATCCGCCTGCTCAACTATTCCAACAACCCCGCCATCTCCGTCACGGATTATTCTTCCATACCCCGTAGGATCAGGAAGATCCGCTGTGAGGATGGTGGCCTTTGAGGAAGATTCAATGTGAAGCTGAATCAGGTTAATCAATGATTCCGATGTAATCAAAGGGGTATCCCCGCAAAGAACAAGTATATCGGTTGTGTTTTCGGGAATCATTTCTCTTGTGCACATTACGGCATGGCCTGTTCCTAACTGCTCAGCCTGCAGCGCAAACTTAACTCCCGGAAAATTCGGGGTGACTGCATCTTTGACTAATTCACCCTTGAACCCGATTACTGCTATTATATCCGACCTCCCTATTTGGGAGACCGTTTCAAGAACATATTTAATCAGCTCTTTCCCGGCAAGCTTCGTGAGAACCTTCGGATAGTTCTGCTTCATTCTCTTACCAAGTCCAGCTGCTAAGATAATTACTGTGACTTCCATAACTCTATCTGGCTGGGGTGGTAGGATTCGAACCTACGGATGCGGGATCCAAAATCCCGTGCCTTACCGCTTGGCGACACCCCAGCATTTTTGTGCCAAGAAATGAGCAATTCCTTTATGTTTTTTTATTTTAATTAACTTGGGGGGGGTGTCAAAATACCCGTATACACAAGACCCACTGCCCGATACGAGTGCAATCCTTGCCCCAGCATTTCTCAGCAATGCTATTAAATCTCCCAATATTGGGAATGTTTTAATCAAGTATAACTGTAAATCATTCTTTGCAATGTCAAAAAGCTTATCTTTTTTTATATTCTTCAATAAATTTATTATTATATAATTATTTTTATTATTTGTCAACACTTTTTTTTCTAAATTTTGATATGCATATTTTGCTGAAATTTCTAAATTAGGGTATAGTACGAGGAAATATCCGTTTAAACTAAGTTTAACAGGATGAAGTTTTTCTCCCCTGCCGAAACCGAGTTGTGTTCCGCCTTTATAGAAAAAATTGACATCACTTCCAAGCTCTTTACCAATCTTATAATAATCATCCAGGTTAAACTTCGTTTTAAAAAGTTTATCAAGAGCAACAATTGTTCCCGCAGCATCAGAACTCCCCCCGCCTAAACCTGCAGAGACCGGAATATTTTTTTCCAATGATATCTTCAATGGCTCGGGAGTAATCCCGGAATATTCAAAGAACCTGTCCTTTGCTTTAAATATGAGATTTTTCGGGTCATTTTGTTTAAGCAGGGATTTAAACTTTCCGGTAATTTTAAGTGAGTCCTTTCTGTAGTTTCCTTTAGAAACTGTGATAAAGTCGAAGATAGAGATTGATTGAAATAATGTCTCGATGAAATGGAATCCCGATTGATCCTTACCTGAAACATTAAGATATAGGTTGACCTTTGCGGGTGTCTTAATTGAAATGCTGTTCATTATTTAATCCGGATAATATCTGCGCCTATTTTTTGCAGTTTAGTTTCTAATTCTTCGTAACCCCGGTCAATATGATAAATTCTGTTTATAATAGTTTCACTTTCAGCAATCAACCCTGCAAGGACAAGCGCAAACCCGCCTCTGAGGTCAGATGCCATTACAGGCGCGCCTTCAAGAGAGGGAACACCTTTTATATATGCCGTCTGTCCCTCAATCTTTATGTCAGCAGCAAGCCTGTTCAATTCGGGAACATGGTGAAATCTGTTTTCAAAGATAGTTTCGTTGATAATTGAAGGCCCATCGGCAACGGTAAGATATGCCATTAAAGGAGCCTGGAGATCTGTGGGGAAGCCGGGATAGGGGAGTGTCTTAACATTGATACCCTGTGGCCTGCCCGATTTTTTTATATGGATAGAATTTTGGGAAACAGTTATTTCCGCTCCGGATTCCTGGAGCTTTTCAATTAATGCTTCAATCTGGTGAGGAATTGTATTGTTAACCGTCAGGTTTTTTGATAATGCCGCGCCCAATATTGTGAAACTGCCCGTCTCGATCCTGTCAGGAATAACAGAGAATTCCGTTTCGTGAAGAGAGTCAACTCCGGTAATCGAGATTTCATTTGTTCCTAATCCGGAAATCTGACCTCCCGCTGAATTAAGGAATTTTCCTAAATCTTCTATCTCGGGTTCCTTCGCAGCATTGTAAATAATAGTCTTTCCTGCTGCAAGAACCCCGGCGATCATCAACTGGCAGGTAGCGCCCACAGACGGGAAATCAAGATAAATCTCTTTCCCTTTCATCTGTGTCATTTTTGCTTCTATATAACCATGTTCCAGTTCTATCTCTACGCCTAATTCCTTCAAGCCTTTGATATGCAGGTCAACAGGCCTGGTTCCTATTGCACATCCGCCGGGTAATGAAACTTCGGCTTTCTTAAACCTGTGCAGGAGAGGGGATAGGACATAGATTGATGCGCGCATTTTTCTTATCAGGTCATAGTCCGCAATGTATTTGGAAAGGGTCCTCGTGTCAATCTCGACAATAGAACCGGAAAATGAATACTTCACACCTAAACTTTCAAGAACATTAAGCATATAACAGACATCTTTCAAGTTGGGAACATTCTTGATCCGTGTAATTCCGTTGATTAACAAACTTGCAGGAAGTATGGCAAGCGCTGAATTTTTTGAGCCGCTGACGGAGATCTCACCACTTAACGCTTTTCCTCCGGAAATTCGGTACTTATCCACAATTACTCCCTGTATCCTATCAGGATTCTTTGATGTCCCTGAAGATCCGTTTTGAAATCTGTTTTAAAATACTTCTCTGCAATTTTCTTCGCTTCTATTGCCTGGTCATGCCCGATCTCAATGAAGAGATAACCTTTATTGATTATTAATCCGTTAGCCATATGAATTATCTTTGAGATATATTCCAAACCGTCCTGGCCCCCGTCTAAAGCCTGCTTTGGCTCGTACTGAAGAATCTCAGGGGCAAGTGTTTCAATCACGGAAGTAGGGACATACGGTGGATTAGAGACAATTACATCGGTCTTTCCTATTTTATTCCGGAGTTCATAAAAATCTCCGCTTATATCAAACTGGAAAAAATTAACTTTATGTTCAACATTATTCATCCGGGCATTTTCCTTTGCAAGATCAATCGCTTTTTTTGATGAGTCAAACGCATCTACCTTGACTAATTCACTGTTCTTTGCGATTGCTATGGCAATATTACCGCACCCGGTTCCTATGTCAAGAACCTTTAACTTTTTATCAAATCTTGAACGGATCTTTTCCAAAGCAGTTTCAACAAGAATCTCTGTTTCCGGCCGGGGAATAAGGACGTTTTCGTTAACCTTGAATGAAAGTGAGTAAAATTCCTTCTTTCCGGTAATATATGCGACAGGCATTCGTTCTGAACGTTTCTTGACATAGTCCCTGAAAGTTTCAATCTCTATGTCCGAGAGAATGCTGTCAAAATTCATGTATAATTCCAGCCTGTCTTTCTTCATAAGATGCGATAATAAAACCTCTGCTTCCAGTCTTGCATTATCAATTCCTTTCTTCTTAAAGTGTCTCTCCGTAAGATCCAGAATCTTCTTGATACTTAATGATCTATCTTCCATCTTTTTCTTATCCTGTATATTTTAAATATTTTAATTTCTCCGCCTTATCAAATTTGTTCAAGGCATCGACTAATTCATCAACATTTCCGTTCAGGATCTCACCCAACTTATAAAGGGTAAGGTTTATTCGGTGGTCTGTAACCCTGTTTTGAGGGAAGTTATAGGTTCTGATCTTTTCTGAACGGTCTCCTGAGCCGATTAATGTTCTGCGCTTGTCAGCGATGGAATCCTGCTGTTTTTGTGTTTCGAGGTCCAATAACCTTGCGCGCAGAACTTTCATTGCTTTGGCTTTATTCTTATGCTGCGATTTTTCATCCTGGCACGTTACAACAAGGCCTGTTGGGAGATGTGTAATTCTTACCGCGGAATCCGTGGTATTTACACTCTGTCCCCCTGGACCCGTTGAACGGTAAACATCAATCTTCAGTTCTTCGGGATTAATATCAATCTCAATCTCATCCGCTTCCGGGAGAACCGCAACTGTCACTGCAGAGGTATGAATCCTTCCGCTTGACTCGGTCTCCGGAACTCGCTGCACTCTGTGAACCCCGCTTTCAAACTTCAATTTGGAATATACCGAATCACCTTCAACAGAGAGAATTACTTCCTTAAATCCGCCTTTTCCGGACGGACTCTCGCTTAGGAACCCGGTTTTCCACGATTTTAATTCTGCGAACTTGAGGTACATACGAAGAAGGTCTCCCGCAAATAGCGCAGCTTCCTCACCCCCGGTTCCCGCCCTGATCTCAATTATAATATTCTTATCATCAAAAGGATCAGGTGGAATCAACATCATGTTAAGCTCTTCTTCTGACTTCTGAATCCGGTCTTCGATATTGGTCAGCTCTTCAATCGCCATTTCCGCTAATTCAGGGTCGGAATCATCTGTTGTTTTTTGAAGATAATCACGCTCCTTAAGCATCTCACGAAACTCATTGATCTTCTCTGCAATCTTTGAGATTCTCGAAAAACGCTTCATCTGTTCGCGGTACTTCTTGCTGTCCTTCATCAGTTCAGGATCTGAGATGGTCTCGCGAAGCTCCCGGTATTCTTTCAGAATATCATCTAATTTCTCGTTCTTTTCCATAAATAGTGAAGTTCTCTTTAAATGTTAAAATTAAGCTGAGTTCAGGCTTCTACAAGTAAAACCTTGATTGCTTCTACAGCAACCTCAACCTGATCCTCGGAAGGTTCGCGGGTGGTGAAGTATTGCAGGGCAATACCGGGAAATGTGAATATCTTCAGAAAAATATTGTTCGGCTTGAGAGAAGAAAATTTTATTATCTCATAGGAGACTCCCATGATAATGGGAATTAGAAGAAAACGCATCAATATCAGGAACCAGAATGAACTGGAACTCTTAAAGATTGAGAAGATTAAAATACTTAGAATAATCACAATCATTACAAAACTGGTTCCGCATCTCGGGTGCAGGCGGCTGAATTTTAATGCGGCATTCTTCTCAAGCATGCCTTCCTTCTCGTATGCAAAAATTGCCTTGTGTTCTGCACCATGATATTGAAATACTCGCCTCATATCCTTTAAAAATGAAATGGAAATCAGGTAAAGGATAAAAATCAGGATTCGAAAGAATCCATCTATAAGATTAAAAATAATTCTATTGTTTTCGAGTAAGGGTATGAATCCCTTGAGGAAATTTGTTAAAATTAAGGGGATTCCAAAGAATAATGTGAATGCTAAAATCACGGCAAATATAATCGAAAATGCAGTATTTGCCTTGGTCATTTTCTCTTCTTCTTCTTCAAGCAAAACTTCGGATGAATAATTTAAAGCCTTAAAACCGACGGTGAGTGTTTCTAAAAGTATCACAACCCCCCGTATAAACGGGAGGGAGAAAAACTTATACTTTTCTGCAATGGAATTTATCTCTTCTTTCTTGGTAGAGATGGTCCCGTCCGCCTTCCGTACAGAAACGGAATACTTGCCCGGCATCCTCATCATAACGCCTTCTAATACGGCCATTCCTCCGATATTAACACATTTATCACCCATTTTCTTTCCGAGGGTATCTTTTTATTTAATATTATATTTCTTCTTAAACTTCTCCATTCTTCCGGCGGTATCCAGGAACTTCTGCTTCCCTGTAAAGAACGGGTGGCACGAAGAACAGATCTCCACTCGGATCTCCTTTTTTGTTGACCTTGTATCAAAGACATTGCCGCAGGCACAAATTACCTTTGCAACTTCATACTTAGGATGAATACCTTTTTTCACTTCTTTTCACCTCCTTTTAAGGTAAATATAATTAAATTATACATTATAACATATTTCAATAAGTTTTGCAAGTTTTTTTTTAAATTGATAATGTCAAGTATTTTCTGTAAAAGTAAAAATTACTCACTAATACAGCCCCTCCTTCTTAATCACCTCAAATTTTAATAAGATATAAAAGAACCTTTCTATC
>JAQVHJ010000097.1 GCA_028696285.1 bacterium | reverse complement strand
CCATCTTCGGATTTATCGGCTGGCCAAAATCCTCAGCAGATACAAGGTTAAGAACTTCAACCTCACCGGTCTCCATATCAACCTCTACCTCTGCGCTGTTCGTTACATATGAATATATGAAATAAGCATTCCCTAAACCGGTCTTCTCATCCCACTCCGTTTCCGGCGCAATAAACCACCCCTGGGACGTCAGATGATCTCTATGTATAAACGAGAAGCCTACCGCATCTTTAAATTTATAATCGGTTTCATTCTCCCCGTTGTAAATTTTTCCGTTCTTTATTGAAATGTCCTTGGCATTGCATTGTACAAGCTCTGCTGCCGCTTTAATTATATTCTTCTTTATCTTTAGTATCGCTTCTTTAATTGCATTCCCTGTAAGAACTGTTGACCGGGAAGCTACGGTTGGACCGCTGTCAGGTACCCTGCTTGTATCTATGGGAAGAATTTTTATAGCTTCAGGAACACATCCCAGCAACTCGGATGCAATCTGAGTAAAGACTGTATTTGAACCCTGACCCATCTCGGTTGTCCCAACGGCAACATTTACGGTTCCGTCCCTGTAAACCTGGACAAAAGCTCCGGCTCTTCTCAGCATACCGCCTTTTGCCCCAAGCCCTACACCGTAAAACAAAGTTGAGATACCAATACCTTTTCGTTTTCTTCCCCTACGATCTGATGGATTCTTAAATTTCTTTTTCCACCCTATTTTTTTTACAGCTGATTTCAACGTCTTTTCAAGACCGATACTCTCTGTGATCTTATGATTGGTTCCGGTCAAGTCACCCTTTTTCAGAATATTTCTCTCTCTGATCTCAAGAGGAGACAGACCTAAAGCTTCTGATGCAATGTCCATCTGTGTCTCTGCCGCAAAAATTACCTGGGGTGTTCCAAATCCCCGGAATGCACCGCAGGGAACGGTGTTTGTCGCAACTGCATATGCGTCTACGCTTACATTGTCACAACGGTAAGGTCCCATCGCATGAATCAAGCCGCGCCAGAGAACTATCGGACTTAAGGTTGAATAGGCGCCGGCATTAAAGTAAAATTCAACATTTATTGCAGTTAATCTCCCGTCTTTGTCAAAACCCGATTTATATTTAATTAACGCAGGATGGCGCTTACTCATGGTCGCAATATCTTCTGCCCGGTCAAAAATCATTTTAACCGGCTTTTTCAATAAAAGAGCAGGAACAGATGCAAATCCCGCAACAATAGACGGAACATCTTCCTTCCCTCCAAAAGCTCCGCCGGTCGTTGTATGAACAACGCGGACTTTGGAAAGGGGATAGCCGGTGACTTCCGCAACCCCTTCCTGAACATAAAAAGGACATTGCATAGAACCATAAACGGTTAGTGAATTGTCCTCTTCCGGAACAGCAATCATTCCCTGGGTCTCCAGGTAAGCATGCTCCTGATACCCGGTCCGGTAAGTATCTTCATGTTTATAGAATGAGTCAGTATATACCTTATCAAAATCTCCCTTCCTGATATTGTAATGAACGAAAATATTCCCTTCCTTATCACATATTTTCGGGGCAGCCGGTTTTAACGCATCTTCTATTGCCAAGACTGAGGGGAGGGGTTCATATTCAAGTTTTATTAATGATACCGCTTCCTCTGCTGTATCAGGATCATCGGCAACTATAATTGCAATCGCTTCCCCGGTAAAATTAAAGACCTTATCCGCCAATAACGGCTCATCCCTCTCTACAACAGGAACGATATTCTTCCCGGGAATATCCTTGGCTGTGAAAATTCCCCGAACACCGGGTAATTGCTTCGCCTGTTCCGTATCCAGCTTGATAATCTTTCCTCTTGGTGAAGGGGCTCTGAAAATTTTTGCATGCAGCATCCCGTCAAAAAGATAATCATTGACAAACTTGGCTGACCCCGTAACCTTGGCCTCGCCATCTATGCGTGGAATCGATTTCCCAATCTGGTCCATGACTTCTCTCTCTTATTTAAATTTCTTAATTGCTTCTTCTACATTGTCGTAGATTTCAAAAATATCATCAAATTCAAGCAGACGAAAAATCTCAAACACATCCGGGATCATCCTGACCAGTTTCAGGTCACCATCCTTTTCACGGATATCCTTTATCTCACTTACGAAGATACCCCAGCCTGCACTGCTTATATAATCAACTTCTTCAAGATCAACAACAATCCTGACAACACCGTCAAACAGAAGCTTCTTTATCGCATGTTCAAACTCACTTGAGGTATTCGTGTCTAAAAAGCCCTTCAATTTAATCACAGCTACTGATAGTTCATTGTCAAGCTTGTCAACCTTTATTGATAAATCGGGCATAAATTTCCGTTTTATTATTAAAAATTAAATATAATTAAAAATTTTAACATAATTAAGGGAAAATGTCAAGAAAAAAAGAAGCTGGAGTTTCACCGTTTTTTTAGATCGCCACGTTGAACTTTTCAAGTTCTTCTCGCGATAACATATTAACGTCTGCAAACCAAATTGCGTGATTAGTCATTGCGAGGCGACTGAAAGCCAACGAAGCAATCTCAACCGTTCACCGTTTACCGTTCACCGTTTACCGTTTACCGTTCACCGTTTACCGTTCACCGTTTTATATGTTTTAACCTAATGATGTATTATGTTCAACTGATACGGGCGAACACCGTTCGCCCCTACAATGTGTATCGGATGTTAATAATACAAATCTTAACATTTACCGTTGACCATTTACAATGTGTATCGAATGTTTGTAATACAAATCTTTCGGTTCACGAATCACGAATCACATCTTACCGTTTACCGTTTACCGTTTTACATGTTTTAACCTAACGATGTATTATGTTCAACTGATACGGGCGAACACCGTTCGCCCCTACAATGGTATCGGATGTTAATAATACAAATCTTAACATTTACCGTTGACCATTTACAATGTGTATCGAATGTTTGTAATACAAATCTTTCGGTTCACGAATCACGAATCACATCTTACCGTTCACCGTTCACCGTTAAATGCGGAAATTACTGAAAAAGAAGTGAAGCAGGTTACTTGAAACAAAACTTATCTATGCTTCTTTTCAATTCGTGTTACCCGGAATATTTACTGTAACGCAGTCTCTTCTCTCTGTTGTTGAGATTAAGCCTTTTTAATTCCTTCTCTATCTGTTTTGCTGTCAGGTCAATTCCGCGATTTTTCAATTCCTTTTTTATTCGTTTTGTGCCAAGTTCTGGATTACCTTTAACTATTTCAAGAATTATATTTATAACATTAATCTGAATGAAATCGAACTTATCCTGCTCCTTCCCTTCAGATACCGGGCCGGATTTATCTTTAATCAGAACAAGGGTGATATCGTCATTCTGCGGCTGATCACCGGTAAAAGCGCTTATCTCATTCTCTATAATTCCGGTGAAGTTATCAAGGGGATGATTATCAAATTTTCGGATCAGTTCTATGAACCTGTTTTGAGAAAATTGTTCAAATTTATCATTCATCGCCTCGGAAATACCGTCAGTATAAATGACAATCAGGTCATCCTTCTTCAATTTTACTTTATCTGTTTTAATGGAGCGTTTAAATACATCGCCCTCCTTTAATTTCAATCCTATCGGAATACCCTTCGGGTTCAATGAATAGACTGTCCTTTCCTGCGTCCTGTACAGGAGCATCGGAGTATGACCCGCGCTTGAAAAATGCAGTTCATGCTTCCTGTGATCGAGAATGATATAAAAAATTGTTATGAACATCCCCTTTTGCAGGTCATTTTCAATCACCCGGTTCAGCTTCAGCATTACTTCCCTTGCTGACTTGCTCTGAGGCGCAATCAGCCGGACAGCAGTTCTGATCATTGTCATGACCATTGACCCGGGAACTCCTTTCCCGGATACATCTGCAATTATTATCCCCAGCTTATTCTTGGAAATAGGAATAAAATCATAATAATCCCCCCCGACTTCCTGGGCAGATTTATAAAATGCCGCAATCTCATAATCAAGAAGTTCCGGATATGATTTTGGAAGTAAGGTCTGCTGAATACTCTGGGCAACCTGCATCTCCTTCTTTAACAATTCATGTGCAAGGAGTTCCCTTTGCGCATCTGTAAGCGTGTTTTTCGTCTCTTCATACCGCATTGCAAACTCATTAAAGATCCTCTTTATCTGGCTGAACTCATCACCCCCGCGCAATGTATGCGGACGGGATAACTTCCCGCTCTCTATCTCTATTACACCGTCAAATAACTTCTTAACAGGTGAAACAAAGAAATATATCACCAGTAAAATTACAATAATTGCTGAGATGACAAGAAATAAAATGAAGTTCTGCCAATTCTTCTGCTGCAGTTTAGATAGATTCTCAGTCATTAACCTGAAATCTATTACGGAAAATATCTCTCCAACTAAAATGTCGTTCTGCTTCACTGTCTTTGAAATTATAAGTATATCAGAACCCTTTTTATAATGAAAATAATCTCCTGACGCCTCTTTCTGCGGAAGGGTGGACCGGTCATACTTTTTTAAAAAATTTGAGATGTTTGTATCGGCAATTATTAAATCTTCATTGTTAATTATAAATACCTGCTTGAAATATTCTGATTTCTCTGCATAGCCGCTTAAAAGCCGGGCTAAGTCTTCATAATTGTTCTGAATTATCATCCCGCCGCCGGAACGGGAGATGTCGTTTATGGAAGCATAAAAAGATTCGTACAAACTGTCAATGAATATTTTCTCCTGACGCTTTTGGAACAGATAAAAAATTGCTGAGGTGAGCAGGAATAATATCAGAATCACTGTCAAAGGCCATTTAATTCCAACCCCGAAAAGAACAGGACGGCGAACAACCTTTTTTAAAGTAAGAAAATTGAAAATCTCATCCTTCCCGTAACTTATGTCATCTACAAGATTCTTTATCAGGAATATCCCGAAACCGCCGCGGCGCTGGGATTTGACATATTTATCAAGATCAGGGTCAGGAATACTGTTCCAGTCAAAACCGATCGTCTTATCTTTAAGCGTTATCTCTATCCTTGCAAATTTCATGAAGTAGATGAAATCGAGCTGAATAATTACATCCCCTACCGCATACTTATATCCGTGCTTCATTATATTCGTAAATGCTTCATCTGTTGAAAGGAGAATATTATAAACATCATCCTGGAGTAAACCCATTTTATAACATTTCTCTTTAATGAAATTCTGCAGACCCCTTAATCCGGAACCATCCGATTTTGTTTCATATGTATATGAAACCTTCTTTGCTAAGCGGAGCTTCTCTGCAAATGATAATAACTTCTTCCCTAATTTACCGGGTGAACTCTTTTTCAAAATCTACTCCTGAACACTCAGCATCTTCTTCGCACGCTGGATACCGCGAAGAGCGCTTGTATTGAACGGGTCTATCTTCAAGACCTCTTCCCATTTATTTATAGCGTTCTGAAACTCACCTTTTGTATAGAATTCCAAACCTTCACGATAAAGCTCAAGAACATTCTCACTGTTGAAGTCGGCAGAATCATTCTTTAAGCGGCTGATATAATTTATCTTGTCAAGGATAAATGCATTATCTTCTGAATTATCTTTGATCTGATTTAATTTCTTAAGCGAACTGTCAAAATCACCTTTCTCTAAATCAGACATGGCGGAGATATATGTTTCAAGCATCTCTATCTTTTTAATATTCCTGTCATGTTCTTTAATCGCAGTACCGGACTCCTCTTCCAGTTTCCGGTAATATTCAGCGGCAGTATTCAGAAAAGAAATTGCCCCTTCATTTGTTGGATCATAAAACAGAATTACTCCCGTATGCTGTATTAATCCGGGAAAATTCTTCTGCTGAAATGCAAGCTCAGCAAGCCGTCTCTCGTTATCTGTCAATTGCTTTATCTTCTCCATTATCTCCAACAACCCGTTCTGGGCATCACTGTTCTCGGGTTCAAGTTTCTGTACCTGCTGAAATTCATACTCTGCAAGTTTATAGTCTTCCTGTTCCATTAATTTCTGAGCCTGGGAAAGATGCGTGTTTATCTCGCGGAATCTCTGGTTTGTACGCCAGGTTGCATATGTCAATTCCTTCGCCTCTTCCAGGGCATTCTTGTAATTATTGTTTCCCGGTTCCATCTCAACCAGCAGCCTGTAATAAAACACCGCCTCAAAATAATCCTGAAAACGTTTTGAATCTTCCGCCTTCTTTAATATCTCTTCCTTCGTCATTCCTAAATTAGTTTCTGATGAATCGGAAGGCTTTTTCTTTTCCCTGGAAAAAGGTTCTGCAAAGAAATTTTTCTTGAATGCAAAAGTAAAATAATCCTTCTCGTTAATATTATCTCGGGAGTACCCCAGTTCAAAACAGCTGAAATTAACCCGAAATGAAACTGCTTCTAAATAATCATCACTATATCCGATCCCGAAATTAATCCTGTTAAAGATTCTTGAATTAATAATGAAAATGTGATTACCTTCAGAGTCATATTCATATCCCGGAATAACCGTAAACTGCGGGTGCAATTGAAAATTATAACTGAAACCGAATACCTTTAGATTTGGAAAATCAAAAGGGATCGTTTCAACTTCATAATCAAAATTTAATCCGCTCTTATATTTAAATGACGGAGAACTACTTGAGATATTAAATATGGAACATGATAGTTGAAGATCCTTCAGCCAATCTTTTCTATTCCGGAAATCGGATGCGAATCCTATATTCAGCAATGGTGAATCGAATGCAATGTCGTTTCCGTAATTAATAAATCCGATTGAGAACCCGATATTTATAAAATCAATCGGAAGATTCGGGGAATATGATAGTGTCGTCACATTTTCAAATAACACATATCTCTCATTTACCCAATCCCATTTCGAATGACCATTATCATAGATCCCCAATCCCCAAACCCCGTTTCTATCGGAAGGAATAATGATCTTAAGGGAATAGATCCCGGGATTCCCGCTGTAGTATCCAAGTTCAGCTAAATAATTATTATATTCTGAAAGATTTGCAGGATTAGAAAAAATACTCTCGGGATATTCCGGATTTAAAAAACTTAAGAAAAATCCCGATTTATCATGGACAGGGAATAATATGTCTTCATCTCCTGAAACAGTGCTTGAACAGAGAAATATTAAAGAAGCAAAAGAGAGATAAATTAAACTGGTTTGTATTATTTTGTTTTTAAACATAGGATTGTAATATCATCATTTTGCAGAGCATCTTTCCTGAAAGATTCCACATCTTTTATAATTTCTTCAACAATTTTCTTTGAGGATTTATCGCTATTTTCCAGAATTATTTCCTTCACTCTCTCCAGGCCGAATTCCTCTTCCGCCTCGTTCATCGCTTCTGTTAACCCGTCTGTGTACATGAAGAATATATCGCCCTGCTGAAGGAAAAATTTCTCTTCAAACAAATGCTTCTCGAAAAACAATTCATCTCCTATCCCGATCCCGACTCCGCGTGGTTTTAACTCCTGTATCTCACCCTCGCTCTTCCTGAAGAGAAGAACGGGATTATGTCCTGCGCTCGAGATAGACAGGACCTTTGAGGTCGTATTGAGGATTGCATAGACCATTGTAATGAAAAAGCCGGGCTTCAAATCCTTTAGCAGAACGCTGCTTACATGCCTTAAAACAAGGCCGGGGAACGGGTTCTGCTGACTTTCAAACCTCAACACACTCCGAGCCATGGACATGATCAGGGAGCCGGGTAAACCTTTCCCGGAAACATCCGCTACCGTAAATCCCATAAGATTACTTGCAATGGGAATGAAATCATAATAATCCCCGCTTACTATCCTGGCCGCTTTAAAGTACGGGAAAAAATCGAAACCTCCCACCTCCG
>JAQVHJ010000096.1 GCA_028696285.1 bacterium | reverse complement strand
AACTCGGAAAATTTTGCAAATTGCAATTACTGCTTCACATCAGAATCAAAGAAATATTACTAGGTTTATGATTGTTCATATAAAGCTACCTTTCCTGCATCAGGAAAGGTACTGCTTCGCTGGAGGAATGTCATAGACGGGCACCCTGCAGCATTGGAGGAAAAAGGAAATGTTTATTTTTTTAATGGAGATCCGCTTAACTCCGAGAAAAATATTGACTTTGTTTTTTTCATAATCAATACAATTATTAATGATTTTGAGGAGGAATAATAAAATGCCTGAAATCAGAAAAGACCCCGTTACACAAGCCTGGATAATTATTGCAACTGAACGTGCAAGGCGCCCTGATGATTTTAAAACAGAATCAAAACAGGAAGACCCTGAGCATTGCCCGTTTTGTGAAGGTAATGAACAAATGACTCCGCCTGAGTTGTTTTCATACAGAAAAGGTGATTCCGGAAAAGATCAACCCGGTTGGTGGATCCGAGGTTTCCCCAACGCAACCCCGGTTCTCAGGATTGAAGGTGATATTGGAAGCCGTGGATTTGGGCTATTTGATTACATGAACGGGATTGGAGCTCATGAAATAATCGTTGAGACACCCTATCACCACGATAACTTTGCCACAATGGATACGAACCAAACAGAAAAAATCTTCTGGGCATACCGTGACAGGATAATGGATCTGAAAAAAGATTCCCGGTTTCGGTATGTGCTCGTATTTAAAAATCAAGGACCGTTATCCGGAACATCGAATATCTCACACCCATTTTCGCAGTTAATCGCTCTTCCTGTAACCCCCAAGAAAATTAAGGAAGAACTCGATGGCGCACGGCTGCATTACCAGTTAAAAGAACGGTGTATTTTTTGCGATATAATCAGCCAGGAACTAATGACAAGAAAAAGAGTTGTTGTTGAAAATGAAAAGATTGTAGCAATCATGCCCTACGCCCCAAGATTCCCGTTCGAAACATGGATCTTGCCGAAAGAACATTCAGATGACTTCACTATGGTTGGAAAGGAAGAGATAATGGCACTCGCTGACATTACAAAAAAATTCTTCAGTAAATTATATAAAGTATTGGGCAATCCATCATATAACTGGATTCTTCACGATGTTCCGAACAAAATTCCGCAGGAAGGGTACTGGCAGACAATTAAACATGACTTCCATTGGCACTTCGAAGTAATTCCCAGAATTACAAAGGTTGCCGGATTTGAATGGGGAACAGGATTCTATATCAATCCCATGCCGCCGGAAATTGCCGCGGAAGCTCTGAGGAATGCATAGCATGGAAAAGGAAGCTCTTCAAATTCTCCCGCTGTTTAAAGGAAAGAAGATTGCTGTTATAGGGGATGTAATTCTTGACAAGTATGTCTGGGGAAAAGTTGACAGAATCTCACCGGAAGCGCCGGTACCCGTGATTGACGTATCAAAGGATGATTATAAAATCGGAGCCGCAGGAAATGTCGCGCTGAACATCCTTGATCTCGGTGGAAAACCGTATCTGTTTAGTGTTATCGGAAATGACGGATACGGGAGAATGCTTAAAGACCTGTTTAAAAAGAAAAAAATCGGAGCGGACGGTGTTATTGTTGACTCTTCCCGGAAAACAACTCTAAAGATGAGAATTATCGCCCATTCCCAGCAGGTCGTCAGGATTGATTATGAAGACAGGCATCCCATTTCACAAGAGGTTAAAAATAAAATCATTAATAAACTCCGGAAAATAAAACCGGATGTTATTATTGTTGAAGATTATAATAAAGGGCTCCTCACAAAGGATTTGATTCGGGACGTTTGCAGATTTGCAAAACGCAGGAAAATATTAACTGTTGCAGATCCGCATCCGACAAGAGATTTATCTTTCTATGCAGGAGTCGATTCAATGACTCCGAATAGAAGTGAAGCATATAAACTGCTTAATGCGAAACCCGAGATGCCCGTAAAAGAAATAGGAAAGAAAATTTTATCCGAATTGAAAATGAACTTCACGCTCATTACTCTTGGTGAAGATGGGATCATGGTTTTCAATAAGAATTCCATTAAACTTATTCCAACGAGAGCGCGCGAAGTTTATGATGTAACCGGGGCGGGTGATACGGTAATTAGTATTTATGCATTAGCATTGGCCTGCGGAGCAAAACCCGAAACGGCCGCAGCTCTCGCAAATGTCGGCGCAGGAATTGTTGTCAGCGAGATCGGTGCTGCAACGGTCTCTCTCAAGCAGTTAAAAGATGAAATAATAACTTATGAAAAAACTGTTCAGCCTAAATAAACTTCTCCCGATAATCGAGCGGGAAAAGAAAAGAAAAAAGAAGATTGTATTCACTAACGGTTGTTTTGATCTTCTGCATATAGGACATATCCGATATCTGAAAAAGGCAAAAACCCTCGGGGACATTTTAATTCTCGGCCTTAATACCGATTCTTCCGTGCAAAAGTTAAAAGGTAATTCCAGGCCAATTCTCCCCGAAAAAGAAAGAGCTGAAATCCTTGACGCACTCGAAATGATTGATTATATTGTATTCTTTAAAGAAGAAACCCCGTTTAACCTCATAAGCAAGATCAAGCCGGATATCCTTGTAAAGGGAGCAGATTACAAGGGAAAAGAAGTTGTCGGAAGAGATGTAGTTGAAGAAAACGGAGGGAAGGTTGTATTGATCCAATTCGAAAAGGGAAAGAGTACTTCTCAACTAATAAATAAAATCAGGAATATCAAATGAAAGTAATCGGCGTAATACCCGCAAGAATCGGTTCTACGCGGCTCCCGAAAAAACCGCTCGAGTTAATCCTGGGAAAACCAATGATCCAATGGGTTTGGGAAGGTGCAAAAAAATCTAAATTACTAAATGAATTAATTGTTGCAACAGATGACAAATCAATTGTAAAAGCTGTCGAAGGATTTGGGGGGAATGCAGTATTGACCCCGGCATCCTGCCAGTCAGGCTCAGACAGGATTGCAAAAGCCGTTTCAAAACTGAAGGCGGATATCGTAGTAAATATTCAAGGTGACGAACCGTTAATGACAGGACCGGTTGTTGACCAGGCAATAAAAGCGCTTATAAAACATCCGGAAGCTGTCGTTGGGACAGTATGCAAGGAGATAAAAGATCCTGAAGATTATGATAACCCAAATGCTGTTAAGGTCGTTTTTAACAGACACGGATATGCTATTTATTTCTCAAGAAGCAGGATCCCTGCAACAGGAAAAGCATATAAGCACATGGGTATCTATTCATACGGATATGATTTTTTAAAGCAATTTACAAAATTAAAACAAACACCCCTTGAGATTGCAGAAAAACTGGAACAGCTCAGGATTTTAGAGAACGGGTTTAAAATAGGAATATTACCGGTAAACCAAACCCTTATCAGTGTTGACACGAAAGAAGATTTGGATAGGGTTGAAAATTACCTTAAAGGGTTAAAGAAATGAAAACAAAAAAAATTTTAATAACTAAAAATGTTTCTATCGGCGGGGATAAGTCACCCTTTACGTTTATTGCGGGACCTTGCGTAATTGAAAATGAAAAGATTACCTTTAAAATTGCTGAAGAATTAAAAAAGATTACCTCTGAACTAAACATTACATTTATTTTTAAAACCTCTTTTGATAAAGCCAACCGATCATCAATAGATTCATTCAGGGGACCCGGACTGGAGAAAGGTTTGCAGATACTTGCTGCGATTAAAAATAAACTGAAAATCCCTTTTTTAATTGACATTCACGAACCCGGGCAGGCTAACGTCGTTGCTGAAGTGGCGGATATCCTCCAAATACCCGCATTTCTGTGCAGGCAAACTGACCTTTTGATTGCAGCAGCAAAAACAGGGAAACCGGTTAATATAAAAAAGGGGCAGTTCCTTGCGCCTTGGGATGTAAATAATATAATAGAGAAGATTAAAAAATCAGGTAATGATAAAATAATCTTGACAGAGCGCGGATCTTCCTTCGGTTATAATAATCTCGTCGTTGATATGCGGGGAATACCGATTATGCGTGAATTAGGATACCCCGTCATTTTCGATGCGACCCATTCAGCACAGCTTCCCGGCGGAACAGGAAAATCAACAGGCGGAATGCGTGAATCAATTCCGTATTTAGCAAAAGCTGCTGTTGCTGTAGGAATAGACGGACTCTTCATGGAGGTCCATCCTCAACCCGAAAAAGGACTCTCAGATGCAACAAATATGTATCCGCTTAAACAACTAAAATCCCTTCTGAAACAATTGATAGAAATAGATAAGATTGTAAAGGTGCCGTAAAAGTGCCGGCCTAGGAATTAGGAGTTGTTCTAAACATTACATTAATATTATTATGTTCGCTTTATTTTTTATAAACTTCACATTGCTATCTATGTACATTTCTTCCCCGGTCTTAATCTCGGGATAACTTATCATAAACCTCTGAAGGATTTTTAAGTAAATGGTGAACAGTTAGCGGTCAACAGGATAAATCAGTTCGAGCTCGAACTCGAGTTTAAAAATAGTATCGTCCAATTATTCTCTTCTTAATCCTTACAATCCCTGCTGTAAAGGTCCTTACTATAATTTTAAGCAGCATGTATCAAAATATAATTATCAATATTAAATCTTTGTTTCTTGTATTTAAAAACTATGATACATTATCTTTTAAAGAAATTCCTGCTTTGAACATCTTCATGATGATTTACACAGATAACCTTATAAATTCGTTACTATCATGTAAATCCCGCCGAGGATGACAAGAACACCGCAGATTTTCTTAATGATTATTGTTCCCTTTGATTTCTCGTTCCATTTCAGGAATCTCTGTAGAATCTCTGTAAATGTCCCGGCAAATACTATTACAGAGCAATGTCCTATTCCATAAAAAAATAATAATGATGCTCCGAAAATGAGATTTGTACTTGACGTATCAAAAACAACTCCGAGCATCGGAGCCATATAAGCAAATGTACACGGACCCAGCGCTATTCCAAAGATCAATCCCAAAAGGAACCCTGTCAATAATCCTTTCTTCTGAAATTGCGGCTGTTTTGATAACCCTGGAATCGGCAATGGGATTAAATCGAGTAAGTGCAGGCCTATTAAAAAAAATATTCCCGCTATAATAAAATTTCCCCACTTCCCTATATCACCCATCATTCTACCCATTAATGCGGTGATTAATCCTATGACTGCAATTGTAAGTAAAATTCCACCTGAAAAGAATAATGATATCCAAAACGCGCGCTTCGTTGAGATTCGGCCCTGTTCATCAATAAATCCCACGATCAGGGGGATGCTCGATAAATGACACGGACTTAATATAATACTTAAAACGCCCCAGACAAAAGAAGCAAATATTGCTACCCAAGGATTACCTGAAATGGCGGATGATAACCACGCAAATAAGTTTTGAAGCATTTTTATTTTACGCCTTGTGTCTTTAGAACTTCAACTACTTTATCCTTTGCATAAAAACCTACATGCCGATGAAATTCCTTCCCGTTTTTATCTAAAAACACTTGGGTCGGAATTGCCCGGACCTTATATTTCTCACCGTACGGTTTCCCTTCCTTCGTCCAGACATCATGGAAAACCACCTTTACCTGACCGGCGTATTCCTTCTCTATCTCTTCCATGACCGGCTGCATCATCTTGCATGGAACACATTTCACAGAACCCAATTCTATAAATGTAACCTTAATCTCTTCCTTCTCTTCTTTAATCGTTTTAGAAACGGTTTCATTTTTATTCTCGGTCTCCGGTAACTTTGTATTCACTTCAATTTTTATGGGGGGATTTTTTTCAGAGGATACTGGGGGTGGTTGGGTTGGCTTATCTTCAGGACAACCAATAATAAATAATGTTAAAAACATGATACTAATTAAAACATAACCCTTCATTATTCAATTCCTCTTTTGTATGTTAACATCTATTTTTATCTCCGGCTCTCCTTCAAGACTTGTTTGAATGATTATTTCATCCTGGATATTTTTCCAATCATTCTTTTTCAGGTCAGCCCAAACAGCCAGAGAATATAATCTCCCGCTTTCCAATTCACTCAATTTTGTTCTGATAAGGTTATTCTTAACCTTAACCCCTTTAATCTTAACCTGTTCCGAAGAAGAAATGAAAATATTTTCATGAACAAAATCCTGGTTCTGAAAAAATAAATTTACTTTATTCCTGCTTAAGGTAATTTTAGACTTTATATTGGCTGTAATCTGAATACTCAATCGTGGGGCTTGGGTATGTTCTGTCTCAACGATTATCTCCCCTCTTTGTGGACCGATATACCCGGATTTTAATGTCACTTCTATCATCATTACATCTTTATCAACATTATTTATCCTGTCTTTCTGAATATTAGTTTTGAAATCAAAAAAGTCCCCGTTTGTCTTGGTAACTTGTTTTATCTTCAATGAATCCGCTCTGTCCGGATAGATCTTTACCTTTCTTGCAAACTTATAACCGGATTCTACGTTCCCGAAATTAATTCCATTGTTTGGCAATACAACCAAATATCCCCGGACATTTCCTCGAATCTCCAAAGTTGTGATCTTTTTCTCGGGTTCATTGGTCTCAATTTTAATCATCTTGCTGATCCTGTTTATATCATTCTCTGTATTATAAACAATTTCAATCTCACCCGTGCTGCCGGGAGGGACGGGATCCCTTGACCATTTCGGAACTGTACATCCGCAGGTAGGACGGACATTTACAAGCTTAAGATCGGCATTCCCGGTATTCTTAAATTTAAATACATGAGTAACCTTTGAATGCTGTTCAGCTTCCCCAAAATCAAAAACAGTCTGCTCAAATTCAATTTTAGGAGTCCCCTCCGGGGTTTCTTTCTTTATTTCGCTCGACACCTTTATATCCTCTTTAATAGGGGGCGGTTCCTTTTCTTTTGTACACGAGGCCAAAATGAAGAGGAATAATAAAAACAGGTAAAAATAATTTTTAATCTTCATATGTAATCCTTGTTATTTATTAATTTTTTTTAAATACTCTTCTATTTCAGTAACAGAAGGAACTCGCCCGGTGAAAACCAAATCATCGTTAATTACAACCGCGGGGGTCATCATTACACCATGATTCATAATTTCGGTCAGATCTGTTACTTTAATTACAGATGCTTCCAAATTTAAATTCTTCAATGCAGTCTTTACAACTTCTTCTGTCTTAATACATTTCGGACAGCCTGCTCCTAAGACTTTAATAGTTAACATCTTTTCCTCCAAGGTTTAAAGTTTTTGTTTTAACTTGTCAAAAATTTCATTAACAAAATTACTCTCCGGAAATAAATCCTTGTTCTTTTGAACTCCAAAATCTGTTATGATAAAATGCGAAATATTTGTTATATTATGTCTTTCAAATACCTTGCGTAAACACGCAACCTGACATCCGTCTATTAAAATATTCTTATCGGACTGTCTTGCGCTTGTAATAAATCCTTTTAAATCCCCGCCCAATGCAATTCCACAGGACATCCCCGCGCAGCTTTCCCGGGCGAGTCTTCTGGCAAGATCGTTTGCAATCTGACCGACATTTGATCCGCCGGAGCAGGAATATACAATTCTATTTCCACCGCAGCTGCAGTTGCACGAACAGGATTCACTCATTCTTTTTTCTCCTTTTAATTTTAAAATATAAAACCAAATATTATCCCTGAGATTGTCGCCATTACAATTACAAGTGACACATAAACAACTGTCTTCTTCGTACCAAGGACACTCCTGATAACCAGCATGTTCGGTAAAGATAATGCCGGACCGGATAACAGCAGGGCAAGAGCAGGCCCCTTTCCCATACCGCTCCCAATAAGGACTTCAAGAATCGGAACCTCTGTTAAGGTGGCAAAAT
>JAQVHJ010000095.1 GCA_028696285.1 bacterium | reverse complement strand
AGATTTCAAGCGGATTTTATTAATTCAGAAGGCGACCCCTTTAATTTAACTGTTGGAGATGTTGATGCGGAAGAGGAAGCGTATTACGTTAAAAGCTCAGCCGAATTTCCTTTATACTTAGTGGATATCAATGATGTCAACGGAATTTTAATTGATAAATATTCCTATGGTGATAAATGGATTGTAGATCCGGATCCGGCTTTATATAAAATAATTACTTCCGGGTTTCTCAATGAAAAACAGATCACTCTTAAGAGCGGCGGTGATAATAAACGCTGGTATGTAAATAACCGGAATATTTACGGAAACGATGAGATTAAATCCGGGCTTTTAATTAATCTCAGGAGTTTTGATATTATTTCTTATAAGTCAGAAAACTTAATTAAGGATAAAAATCCGGACGACATGTCTTTCCTTGAATTTGATAATGACCGGTTATATTTCATTCACGAGACTGAATTTTATCTTGTTGTTAAATATTCAACTGAAACGAAGAAGTATGATCCGCGTGTTTGGCGGGTTCCTTTAAATAATATTAGAACAATAGAGCAATTTTTCAAGGATTTAAGTAATTTATAGGAGTCGAATGGAAGAGATTAAGGATGTTGAGACTAAAAAGAATAACAAAACTTTTATAATTGATAAGATTATTTATTTTCTTCTTTTACTGTATGCGATTTCATCTTCTGTCTCGATTGCTGCAAGCGAAGTATTTTTAGGTTTGGGCCTAATCACCTGGATAATAAAATTAATTAAATCAAGGGCAGAAGGATTATCACATTCTCCCCTTGACATTCCGCTGCTTGCATTTGTTCTTTGCAGAATCATATCTACATTTGCAGGGATTAATATTGGCAGTTCAATGGGAAAGATGAAGGAAATATTATTGTTTTTCGTAATCTATATGGCACAGTTCAATTTAGATTCTGAGAAGTTCCTTGGAATAGTAAAAGTAATGATTTATGCAACAGCATTTGCGGCTGTGGCGCGCATTATTCATATGTATATTATTCTTGATCTTCCTTTTAATCTTGATCACAGGCTGAACGGATTTACAGGCGGATATATGACTTATGGTTCCATCATTTCAATTTCAATTCTTTTAGGAACAGGGATATTGTTTTTCAGTAATACGAAAAAACATGAAAAGATTCTTTTAGGAACATCATTATTTTTCCTGCTTATTGCTCTGACAATGACAATGACACGAAGCGCTTGGACAGGATTTTTATTCGGCTTGGGATTTCTTGGAATATTCAAAAAGAGAATTATCCTTGTTATAGTAGGAGCGATAGTTATTGCAGGGTTGTTTTTTGCGCCTGCAAAGATCAAGACTCGCGCATTTTCAATGTTCACACCTAAGGACATGACTACATATTCAAGATTGAAAATGTGGAATTGGGGTATCAAGGTCTTTAAGGATTATCCTGTTTTAGGTATAGGCCCGAACAATGTAAATAAACTACGCTATACAGAATGGCGGAAATATCCGCTTGAACCGATTATCCAGGATGATATGGTACATCAGCATAATAACTTCATGCAGGTTCTTGTCACTCTTGGCGGACTCGGATTCCTGATATTTTTATGGTTAATATTTTCATTTTTTAAAATATTTATTAAGGCATTAATGCAATTTAAACTGCATCCTGATTATGGAGGGTTGATTTGGGGGGTTAATGCGGTTTTTATTTCATTTATCATTACCGGATTATTTGAATATAACTTTTTCGATTCAGAGATCAGCCTGATAATTTTCTTCCTTACCGGCGGAGTTCTTTCACTACAGAAAGAAAACGCTTCACATTGAAAATTGTAGATTTAAAATTGAAAATTTAAAATTATAGTATAGCATTATGGCAAATGTTGCGGATTTTTAAAACAATTGATGCATGACAAGAGAGTGAATGCGAGAAGAATGATCCCGATAGTTTCCTTGAAACATCGGGACGACTTCGCTTTGCTTGTCGCAGGATTATAAGGATTAAGAAGACAATATATAATTCGTGATGCACTGCGAGCATAAGATATAATGGCAAACAGCCTGATGGAGATTCAACTGAATCGGGGAAGGACTTGAAGGATTACGAATATAAATAATAAAGTTACTTGGAACCAAAGAACAAAGGATAATTAACAATCATCTGAATGAAATTTTCCAACACGGAGATACGGTAAGGATTAATAATAAAATAGATATCAAATCTACCATCATCACTTTCCACACTCCACCCTCCACTTACCACTAATAGAACGCTTCGCATTGAAAATTGATAATGCACAATAAAGGGTTTACCATAAAATGTCCGCCCTTCTCTTTCTTATAGACACAGAGAACATAAAAAGCATTAGAGTGTAATTTTTTACCCCGGAGATACAGAGAAGATTCTCTTTCCAAAGATATTAAATGAAAAAATAATTCTTATATTGACAATGTAATGTAATAGTGCTATAATATTTTAAACTTAAAATGGAGGTTGCACATGAGCAGACTTTTAAAAGTTGGGCTGATATTGGCGGTTGTTTTGAGCGTTGCACTTTTCTTTGCGGGAACCAAAGAGAAAAACGAGGTTCCTAATTTAATCGGTATATGGACTAACCAGGATAGCGAATGCGTGGTTGTCGGAGATCTTCAGCATCATGAAGATACAAGTGTACATACTTTTTCTTCCCTCTCTTTCACTTTTGTGATCAAGGAACAAAGGGGAAGAGTCTTCTATGGCACAAGAACCACAACAAAGCATACTGAAAGTGTCGTCGGGTATATTGGACCAAACAATGACACAGTTCATTTTGCAGATCATGACGGTTATTTTGAAGGAGTCATCAATGCAGACGGAAGCATGACAATTGGATATCTTGAAGCGGGAGAAGATTCACAGGTTGCCGCAATAAGTACATATTTTAAGAAATAAATAAAATATTACATAATATTTGATATTCAAAAAACGGGATTGCATATTTATGTGATCCTGTTTTTATTTCGAACTGACGGTTATTTTCGGATAGCTAATTTTTTTACAAAGGATTCAACTTGAAATGTATTTTAAGACCAGCCAATATAACGATATTTATAGATCTAATTACAACATTGCAACGGCTGTCCCCTAATAAATATTGAATTTCGGATTAATTTTATTTTGAATATATTTCAGGATAGTATTTTGGTCTTCCGGGTCGATTTCTGTAAAATAGATACCAAGATCATACTTACTATTGGGCAGCTGTTCTATTCTTACGACTTTTCCTAGTGCAGTGATTATCCAGTCTATATCTGGAATTTGAATGGTAACTTCAAGAAAAGTATTTAGGTTTACAAAGTGATCTGTTTCAAACAGGACTCCACCCGCGCTGAGGTTTTTACTGAAGGTTGTTTTTTGTCCGCCTTCTTCCATGATTTTATACCCTACCTTACAGAATGCATCCAAGCGTAGGAATTTTCTCTTTTCCTGGAAATATAGATATATCTTGCTTCCCCCGTCTTTTATTGCGGAATTCATTGCGTCTAATGCAAAGTCCAATAGTTCATTAGTTGTTTCTGAATCCACCTTAAACGATGATATTCCGCCTGAGACGGTTATTGCGACAGGATTATCGCCGTCTTTTGGGAGAATATATTCACTCATCAGTTTCTTCCTGATTCTGTTAGATACTTCCAAGGCCCCGAGGGCCGGTGTTTCAGGAAGGACAACGATGAATTGGTCACTGTCATTGCGGTAAATGAAATCGATACTGCGTATGCAGTTCTTGATCAGGTCTGCAGTATACGAAAGCACCTTATCCCCGAATTCATGTGAATATTTCTCGTTCAATTCAGTAAAATTATCAATATCAAGAGCAATTATTGAAAGGCTGTTATCATACCGCCCTGCCCGGATTACTTCTTTGTTCATGAGGTCATAACCGTATTCTTTATTATAAACCCCGGTGATATCGTCTTTTATCTTCATGGAGATGGGTTTCTCCATAACATCTACTTCAACGACAAACGGCTTCTTAATTTTTTTATTTAAGGAGAAAAAATGTTCAGTAATGACAGTCAGCAATGGGACGGGATATCCTAATTTTTCAGTGAGTTCATCCTGGCGTTTAAATATTTCATTCCAATGTTCCTGTGCCATTTTATTATTCATGTTCAAATGTGTAAAAAGGTTCAGAACATTCTTGAAAATAGTCGTTTTAGCAAACGATTTAATTTCATTTAACTTTCTTTTAATGATATCTTCGTTGAGCTCATCAGCATTAATGCGCTTAATAATGATTTCTATAAATTCTTTTGGTTCCATAGATTTTCTCCTTATACTTCTTTTATATCTATTACCGGGGTTCTATCATAAGCATCCAGGCCTCTGACAAAAATGATGTTATTTTCCACTTTTAATAGAGTGACCTTTGTAAGTCCGATTGGATTTGGTCTTGCGGGTGATCTTGAAGAGAAGACACCCCGCATCGGATTATTTTCATTTCTTCTCGGATGAACCTTTAAGGTCGCTCTTTCTTTCTCTTCAATTCCCGAGAACCAGAATAGTATCCATAATTCCGAAAACTCAGAAATCTTATATAAACCATCCGAGAATTCCGGGAAAATTTCTATTCGCGCTTCTATCATATTACGTTCAGGATAGTCTCCCTTTGTTTCTTTCTTGTATGGTGAATGTACTGTCCCGATTGGTTTTAATATTAGTTTATTCACTTAATCCATTTCTTCTGCTGAATATACAGCCACAGTAATTCTGCCTGTAAAGTTTGAACTTCCTGCTGTATTCCAGGCTTTTTTTAAATCCGTTATTTTTCTTAAAATTCGCATTGAAATATTCAATCTCATTTTCCCGTGCTATTTCCTCTCCCATACAATTTATAAGAGAGGCATTTTTATGCGGGCTCACAGTTAATGTTGTCGTGAATAAATCGGTTCCGATTTCTTTTGCTTTAACTGCAGTCTTTCTTAACCTGAATCTGAAACAGTAGAAACATCTTGTTCCGCCTTCGTCTAAGTTGCCCAAGTTCTTCACTTCATTCATCCATTCATCCCGATCCTTAATATCCCCGTAATCACCGATTAATTCGAAATTCATTTCTTTTGAAACTTTAACTGTATCATTAAATCTTTTTATATCTTCTTCCGGAGAATCCATGTTAGGATTATAGTAATATCCGATAACCTCGTATCCTTTTTCTTTTAAGTTTTCAACTGCCGTGGTTGAATCGGGAGCACAGCAGATATGTAGTAAAATATTTTTCTTAAGATTCTTTCTTTTCATAATGCTTTCCTAATGATAATGGCGGAGTTGATTTTCCGATAAACCCTATAAGCGCAATTAATGTAACGATATACGGTAGCATCTGAATAAACTGAGAAGGAATGAATGTTTCCGTAAAAGTCATTTGTACTGCGTCTGCCAAACCGAATATTATACAGGCAATAAACGCTTTCCATGGATTCCAATTTCCGAATATTACGGCTGCGAGCGCGATATATCCCCTTCCTGCCGCCATATCCTTCGTGAATGATCCTGCAAAATAGGGAAGATATGCTCCTCCTATTGCAGCCAATGCACCGCTGAAAACAACAGCAAGATATCTATATTTCAATACATTAACTCCTGCAGTATCTGCAGCAATCGGCAGTTCTCCGACAGCCCTGAGTCTTAATCCCCAAGATGTTTTATATAGAAATAAAGCAATTACCACTACGAGCAAAATCGCGATATAAACAGGTGGAATAAAAGGCCCTATCCGTTTAAAGTTCTTTACGATATGAAATGATCTTTCGCCTTCAAAGAAGAACTGCGTCAGGAATATTGTTAACCCGCTTGCGAAGATATTAATTGCCAGTCCTGAAATAACATGATTTGTTTTTAGTTTAATACAGAAGATAGCATGGATAAAGCCCATTAATGCTCCTGCGAAGATTGCTCCGAAAAATCCAAGCCATGGATTTCCCGAGACGACACCGATTAACCCCCCCGTGAATGCTCCGGTAAGCATGATACCTTCAAGTCCTATGTTAATTATCCCGCTTCTCTCTGAAAGAATCCCGCCGAGTGATGCGAATAGAAGGGGAGTAGATGTTTGTATTGTTATAATAAATAATGATGCAAGAAATGCAATTGAACTTTTCATATGCTTTCTAAAATTTTATTATCCTTCGTTTTTAATCCCCTTACTTCGAAAACAGTTAAAGGTTGTATTTTTCCCTTTACCTTAAGAGGTTCGAGTTGATTTGCTATTACAAGATCCTTAATAAGAATATACGTGTTCTCTGTAATCAGGATCTGTCCCGGTTTTGCGTTTGATTCGAGGCGTGCTGCAGTATTGACATTATCTCCGATAACAGTATATTCAATTCGTTGTGTAGAACCGACATTACCGACAACAACAGGACCTGTGTTAATTCCAATTCCGACATTAACAGTCTTCTTCCCTAAAGATTCCCATGTATTCTGGAGCTCCGCAAGCTTTCGCTGCATTTCAATTGCTGCCTTAACTGCATAATATGCCTGTTCTTCAGGAGATAACTCCAGCTGCAATGCGCCCCAGACAGCCATGATCGCATCACCGATGAATTTATCTATTATCCCATAATTAGAAAAGATGATCTCGGTCATTCCGTCAAGGTAGTCGTTTAAAAGCGTTATTACTTCTTCAGGGGCAATTGATTCAGAAAGGGGAGTGAATCCCCTGATATCAGAGAAGAGCATTGTTAATGTTTTTCTATGCCCCCCGAGTTTTTTTAAGAAATCCGGATCAGCTATGATCTTATCAAGGACCTGAGAAGATACATACCTCTTGAATGCAGACTTGATGAGTTCCTTGTGCTCGAGTTCATTGGCCATCTGGTTAAAGGCCATTGTCAGGTCACCTATCTCATCTTTTGTGGTGACCGGAATACGATGTTCAAAGTTTTCATTTGCGATCTCTCTTGTTCCCGAGACTAAAAGTTTAATCGGTTTTGAAATGAAATTCCCGAGGAAGAGCGCCCCGATTATGCCGAATATGATTGATGAAACGGTAAATAGAAGCATTTTCCTTTCCGCTTTTTTCAGAGCAGTGATTATATGTTCCTGTGAATACCCTAAATGAACTGTACCTAATGATTTTCCCTTCTTCTCAATCGGGTATGAAAGATAATAATTTAAATGGTTGTTTTCATCAAGATATTCCTGTGTGTTATCTTTTTCGTTCAACCTGAGTTTCGGAGGTGTTTTAAATTCCTTATTTCTGTCTTCAATTTTTGAAGCTGCCCGAATGAACCCGGTTTTATCAGTAATGGCAATGAATTCGACTCCGACATTATTTGTCTTAGCTTCGTTGACTAATGTATCAAGGTCGAGGTACTGTTCAAGAAGAAGAGATTCTTTTGAGTTAGCAGCGAGATTTGTCGCGATGGCATATGCAGCCTTGATCATCTCTTCCTTCAGTATTATTCTCTGATCTCTTAGTGTGATGGATGACGAAACACCCATTAAAATACTTATCAGGATAATTACCAAAAGAGAGATTTTAAACTGCAATCCTATTTTCAATTTATGTTTTCCAGCTTTTCAAGTTCTAATTTTACTTTTTTAATATTGTCATTAAGCTCTTTGTTGCTCTTATCATACTTCAAACCAAATTCCCAAATTTCGAGGGCTTTCCTCAGCTCTTCTTTTCTGTAATATAGTATTCCGAGATTGATTGAATTGGAGACAATCTTTTTACGAAGCTCAGAACTCTCCTTAATTTTCAATGCTTCTTCCCAGTTTTTCAAAGCAGCTTCTGTATTTCCTGCGGCGAGTTCTTGCTCTCCCTCCTCATAAAATTCCAGGTATAATTTATCTGATTCCTTAGACAATTTTAAAAGGAG
>JAQVHJ010000094.1 GCA_028696285.1 bacterium | reverse complement strand
ATCATTTCCCATGTTAAGGAGGGTGTTGAACTTGGCCGGCAGTATCTTCTCCCGCAGAGAGTGATTGATATAATTGAACAGCATCAGGGTGATATGGTCCTTAATCAATTTTATAACAGGGCTTTGGAAGAACCACGAAAAGAGAAGATAAACGAGAGTGAGTTTAAGTATCCGGGTCCGAAGCCTATAATGAAGGAAGCTGCAATCGTCATGCTTGCAGATAAAATAGAAGCCATGTCGAAACTTCTCAAGGAACCGACACATAAAAATATTAAGGAGATGGTCATGGATTCTTTTAAGAAGCTACTCCTTGACGATCAGCAGTTCCAGGACTGTAATATACTTTTAAGCAACCTTTACAAGGTTGTAAATGCAATGATAGTAACTTTGGATGGAATGTATCATTCAAGAATAGAATATGAAACCGATAAAAAGAAGGAAAATAACGGCAATGGAAAAGAATAAAGAAAAACTCAAAATCGACATTCTTGTGAGCGGTCTCAGATTGTCGAAGAAACACTCAGCGTTGATCTCAAGTCTTGTGAGGGATTGTTTTTCTATTTTAATTTCGAAATACAGGTCCGGGTATGAGTTTAAGAAAAGAGTTTATAATCTGATCAAATCTTCGGAACAATCAATAAATATTTTCATTACGACCCCCGGCGGGATAAAACGTATAAATAAAAAATTCCGGAATCTTGACAAGGCGACCAATGTCCTTACCTTCAGCTATGTAACCGATGGTCAAGACCTGATTCAATTGAATGATGGCCGGATTTTAATAGGGGAGATAATCCTGAACTGGGAAGAAGTTTTACTTGATTCCGGAAAGGATAAGGATGAATTATTTGAATCTTTGCTTAACCTTATTTCGCACAGCATGCTTCATCTTTTCGGGTACAGTCATGAAACAAAGGAGTGTTACCGTTTGATGGAGGAAAAGAAGATTGAATTAATGAAAAATATCAAACCTCAGAAATCTCAATATATGGAGGTATAAATGGTAAAGGAATATAAAACTGCCCGTGAGATAGTCGGGCCTTTAATGTTGGTTGAGAAGGTTTCCGGAGTGAAGTATGAGGAATTGGTTGAGATAGAACTTCAGAACGGAGAGATCCGGCATGGGAAGGTTCTCGAAGTGGATGGAGACAAAGCATTAGTCCAGTTATTTGAAGGAGCGACGGGAGTTAACGTTTTTTCGAGTAAGATCCGTTTTCTTGGAAAAGGAATTGAGATTGGCTTATCCCCGGATATTCTCGGCCGTGTATTTGACGGTCAGGGCCGTCCGAAGGATAATGGTCCTGAGATCATTCCTGAAGTAAAGCTTGACATTAACGGTAATCCGATCAATCCATTTGCCCGTGATTACCCTTCAGAATTTATCCAGACCGGGATTACCGGGATTGACGGATTAAACACACTTGTCCGCGGCCAGAAACTTCCGATATTCTCCGGAGCAGGTTTACCACATTCCGAGATGGCCGCCCAGTTAGCAAGGCAATCCACCGTTGTCGGGTCTAAAGAGGAATTTGCTGTTGTTTTCGGAGCAATGGGGATTACATTTGAAGAAGCGGATTTTTTCATTTCCGATTTCAAGAGGACGGGAGCGATTGAAAGAGCAGTGTTATTTATTAATCTTGCAAACGATCCTGCAATAGAAAGAATTGCACTTCCGAGATTGGCGTTAACAACGGCTGAATATCTCGCATTTGAAAAAGGTTACCATGTTTTAGTAATTTTAACTGACCTGACAAATTATTGTGAAGCATTACGTGAAATCTCCGCAGCTCGGAAAGAGGTCCCGGGTCGCAGGGGTTATCCGGGTTATATGTATACAGACCTTTCTACTATTTATGAAAGAGCCGGAAGAATTAAGGGGAAGCCCGGGTCAATTACGCAGATACCCATCTTAACAATGCCGGAGGTTGATAAGACGCATCCGGTCGCGGATCTTACAGGATATATTACAGAGGGACAGATAATCCTTTCGAGAGTTCTACATAAGAAGAGTATTTATCCACCGATTGATGCGCAGGCATCATTATCCCGCTTGAAAGATAAAGGTATCGGAAAGGGGAAGACCAGGGAAGATCATTCAGATTTATTCAATCAGTTATTTGCGTCATATGCCCGTGGCCTTGAAGCAAGGGAATTATCAGTAATTTTGGGAGAAGGCGCACTTTCGAGAATGGATAAACTGTTTCTTAAGTTTGCTGAATATTTTGAAAAGAAATATATTTCCCAGGGAGAAGAAGAGAACCGGACGATTACAGAAACCTTAGATATCGGGTGGAAATTATTAGGGCTCATCCCAAGAATTGAACTGAAGAGAATCCGCGATGAGTATATTGAGAAATATTTCAAAGAGACGACAGAAGAGGAGTTAGTTATGCTTTCGGAAGAAAAATTTGTTCAGAATGTCTAAAGGAGTTTTGAATGAAGATAAAAGTAAATGCAACCCGAATGGAGCTTCTCCGTTTAAAGCGGAGACTGGTTCTTGCGAAGAAGGGTCATAAGCTGCTGAAGGATAAACTTGAGGAATTAATGCGGCAGTTTATTCTTAACGTAAATAAATTCAAGGGGATCAGGGGAAATATCCAGGAGTTGCTTAAGATCGGGCATTATAATTTTGTCAAAGCCCGGGGAAATGTCCCGAAGGAATATACGGAATCAGCCCTTTCCGTTACGGGAGCAAAAACGGAATTATCCCTTGAATCAGCATATGTTCTTAATATTCAAATCCCGAAATTGACTATTAAGGTAACCGGCGATATTCACTCTTACGGTTTTAACGATACAACGGTCTCTCTTGATAAATCGCTTTCTTCATACCGAGAAGTATTTGAAGACATGATCAAGCTCGCTGAACTGGAGAAGACAATATTTCTCATTGCCATGGAGATAGACCGAACGCGTCGCCGGGTAAATGCGCTTGAGTATATATTAATTCCAAACATTGAGGAAGCGATAAAATCAATTTCAATGAAACTTGATGAGCGCGAGCGCGCGAATTTAACAAGATTAATGAAGATAAAAGATATAATTCAAAAAAGAAAGGAATAGAAAGGGCAGAAAAATGAGACTACCAAGAAAAAAGATATTAATTGAAAATGTAAACCTGCTGTATATTGATATCCCGAAGATAATTCAATTAAGCCAGGTAGACCGTCGAGCGAAGATTGACGGATATTTATCTGTTATTTATCCCGGCAGTCAGGACATAATATTTTTGAAGAAAGGAGAGATGATCAATGCGGGGACATTTGTCGGTCCGGAGAAGAAGCCTGTCAGCGTGTTTAAGGCTCTTGACCGCATGAAGAAGAAGGAAGATGACGGGAGTGTTTTTTATTCTGAGATTGAAGAGAGTCTTTTAAAATTATTAGTTGCTATATTTTATTTTGAACCTAAGCATAAGAATCTCAGTTCAAAGTACACAAATATAAGAAAGTTATTTGAAGTTATACAGAAGAATAAATTTGAGGGATTTCTTGAATTTGAAATAAATAACGGATTGAACTTCATAGAATTTTCCGGAGAAAAGATCGGAGGATGTTTTTTCTGTGATGACGTTGAAGAGCCGTTGAGTGAGGTACTATCCCGCGGTGATGATCAAATGATAATAGAGAGCGTAATCTCAATGATTGAGAATCATACAGAAGAAGTTCTTGTGAATATTTTTAATAAGGTTGAAGAGCTTAAGATGCAGATATCTCCTGCTCAGATTCAAATGCTGGAGAAGGTCGTCAACTCGATCATTGACGGGGTTTCAAAATCGATAGGCATGGCAAATACAATAGATTTCATGCAACTATCTCTTGAGGAGACGACACAAAAACATAAGTTTCTTAAGGATGTTAACTTGACTAATAATGTCTGCAAGCTAGATAAAGTATTTACTGATCCCGATTTATTTGTGCGAAGTATTGCGGAATGGATAAACGGGTTTGTCGACAAAGCAAGTTTATCTCTCGGTGATAAGACCTATGAGATTACATATAATTGTATTAAGGATATGCGGTTTGCCCTGGAAAAATTGAAATTCTTTAATTCTTCATATCTCAAGTCAATGCTTTCGTAAGATTAAAGAAGGGGAACTGTCGAAGATTTAATGTCCGGGAAAAAAAATAAATATAAAGAGTTTTTAAAAAAGATATTTATCTGGAAAAACAAATCAACCTGTTCAAATGGTGATGCTCTGAACCCTGCCCCGGGAATCGAAAATCTGTATAAGCTTAAGAAGGAAAATTATTTAAAGGCAGAAAAATATTTTATAGAGAAGGATTCAGAGATAGATTCTTTTCCTCTTCATGCGTACCTGGAAGTTTCCAAACTCTGCAACCTTGACTGCATTATGTGTCCCGGCCACCATTTCTCTTCAATAAAAATTCCCCCGGAATCCGGCTTGCTTTCGAGAAGTATTTTTGACAAGCTGGAATATTTTTTCCCGTATTTATTACGGGTTGATCTGAGCGGAGACGGAGAGCCGTTATTAAATCAAGATTTATATTATTTCATAGAAAGATTAAAATTATTTAAAATTTTTGTAAGCTTTATCACGAACGGATTATTACTGAACAGGAAGAAATCGGACATGCTTCTTGAATATGGTTTGGATCAAATGATCTTTTCAATTGACAGTCCAAGGGAGGATATATACAAAAAAATAAGGATAGGCTCTGATCTTAAAATTGTTTCGGATAATCTCAAGTACATCTCCAATAAAAGGAGAGAGTTGGGTAATCCGCTTTTTATTTCCATCAATACTATTTTAATGAAGGAGAACGAGGAAGATATAAGAATGCTGATTGATTTTGCTTCTAAAATTAAGGCTGATCAGCTAATCATAAATCCATTGCTGTATTATCCCGATGAAAAATATCTTAAATTTTATAATGAACATAAACCCTCAGTTATTGACAGGCCTGATTGGAAAGAGCAGCTTCAGATGTATAAAACAGAAGCTTTAGATAAAGGATTGGATTTTCAAACAGCGTTTTTCTCAGAAGGACAAGAGCTGTCAGAATCCGATTCATTTTGTGCTGAACCCTGGACAACAATCTATGTATTGCCTTTGGGTGAAGTAAGAACCTGTTGCTTAAATGAGGTTGCATATGGAGATTTAAATAAAAATACTGCGGGAGAAATATGGTTTGGAGAGGCATTTAAACGTTTGCGTTTTCAAATAAACAGCAATTCAGATTTAAATATTTTTTGCAGGAACTGTATCAAGAATAGCCGAACAGATAATTTTTTTAATGCATGGAATGTTTAATGTTGCGCTCGATGCATGCTTCCATTAAAGAAAATGTGAATTAATTATATAGTGAAGTTTGAATATTCTTTAAGTCTTTTAGAAAAGATTGAAAAATCTTCTTCAGATATTCCGGCCATACCTAAATAAACTTGAGGTTTATTTGTTCCGTGGAAATCAGATCCTCCTGTAATAACAAGAGAATTCTGATGAGCCAGTTGAACAAGTTCTTGAATATATTCTTCTGAATGACTTGGGTAATAAATCTCAATCCCAGCAATTCCTGCGTCTATTGATTCTTTAATAATATTTTTCCTTATATGCTCTTCAATCAATCCGGGATGAGCTAGAACAGGCATTGCTCCCCATTCAAGAACTTTTTTAATCAGATATGCATGAGTATGCCGTTCTTTTTTTTCGTAGATGGGTGCACCCTTTCTTAGATATCTGTTGAAGGCGTCACGAATGGAAGATACATACCCCTTTTCAAGCATAACCGCAGCGATGTGAGGTCTTCCAATTGCACCAATATCCCCGTTTTTTTGGGCAAGAACTTCTTCTACTTCAATGGGAACGTTGAGTAACTTTGATTTTTCGCACATTTTAATAAGTGCGTTCATTCTATGTCTTTGCTGATTTTTCAGGAAGTTTTTCAGTTTTGGTTCGGTCCAATTTAATCCGTATGCAAGGATATGAACGTTATTGTTCAGAGATGAGAGTTCGAGACCCGGAATGCAAATCCTTGATTCGATAATGTGTTTAAATATTTTTTGATCTCCAACAGAATCATGGTCAGTAATTGCGATGCCTCTTAAACTATTATCTGACGTTAACTTTATAAGTTCTTCCGGAGAATAAGTTCCGTCAGAAACAGTAGAATGAACATGCAGGTCATATAGAATGTTTGTTGATTTATTCATTTATAAAAAAAATGGCGGAGGGAGTAGGATTTGAACCCACGGTACCCTTGCGGGTACAACGGTTTTCAAGACCGCCGCCTTCAACCACTCGGCCATCCCTCCACCGGAGATTAAAATTAATCAGAAGAGAAATTATTCAATAGTAATACAAGCAACCGGACAAGACTCTGCAGCTTCCTGAGCGCAATCCCCGCCTGCTTCGTTAATTACAATTGCTTTATTCTCATCGTCAATTTCAAAGACATCCGGGCAAACACTTGCGCATGCGCCGCATCCGATACATTCGTCTCTATTGATTTTTACTTTCATTTGTTCCTCCTTAGAACTTTATTTTAGGCCTTTCCGTCGGTGCCTAATATTTTTATTTTACGAATAACAACCTGTTTTATTGCATCTCTTGCAGGTGTCAGGTATTTTCTCGGGTCAAAATCAGCGGGATGTTCCTTCATGTATTTCCGGATCTGCCCGGTAAATGCTAATCTGAGATCTGTATCAATATTAACCTTGCAAACTTTATATTTCTTTGCTGCTTCTTCTATCATAGATTCGGGAACACCTTGTGCTCCGGGGATCTCTGCACCGTACTGGTTGCAGATGGCGACTAAATCCTGAGGAACGCTTGATGCCCCGTGAAGAACCAACGGAACACCCGGGAGTTTTGCTTCAATCTTTGCTAGTCGCTCAAAATCAAGCTTCGGATCACCCTTGAATTTATATGCGCCGTGACTCGTTCCTATGGCTATTGCAAGAGAGTCAACTTTTGTCTTTTCAACAAACTCAACAGCCTGATCGGGATCGGTAAAGATTGCATCCTTCTCTGCAACGGAAACATTGTCTTCAACACCGGCTAATTTTCCCAGCTCTGCTTCTACCTGAATACCACGGGCATGGGCATAGTCAACGACTTCCTTTGTAACGCGGATATTCTCTTCAAAAGTGAATTTAGATCCGTCAATCATTACAGATGTAAATCCCCCGTCAATACATGCCTTGCAGATCTCGAAGTTCTCGCCATGATCAAGATGTAGAGAAATCGGTATGTCAGAGATCTCTAAACCTGCTTTTACCAGATGAAGAAGATATTCCTGCCGGGCATATTTCCTCGCTCCGGCTGAAACCTGGAGAATGATGGGAGCATTTAATTCAGAAGCCCCGTCAATAATTCCCTGAATTATCTCCATATTATTTACATTAAATGCACCAACTGCATAATTTCCGTCATACGCTTTCAACAGTAACTCTTTCGAACTGACTAATGGCATACATACCTCCTTAAATTTTTGTTATTATAACATATTTCAATTTTGATTGTCAAGGAAAAAGAATAGGTGTTTCCCCATTTTTTTGTTAAATTTAGTTCAATTAATCATCAAAAGAGATGTTTATTTATAAAAGTTTTTTTAATGAATTTATTCTAAATATGCTTGTAGGCCGTGGTTTTAACCACGGTATACTGAATAACAGACCATCAGGAATTTATTCCTGATATGGATTCCACCGTCCGATTAATCGGACTAAAATATAGGCTGAAGCCCGGATATTCTTCTGTTCTTTATTTACCCAGGTTGAAACCTGGGCCTACATACATAGGAACAATAAATTGTATAATTATTTATAACACCCAGGTAGATTGCCACGCTCAAGCATTTTATGCTTTCACTCACAATGACATTACCTGGGTAGGGCCATGCACCCT
>JAQVHJ010000093.1 GCA_028696285.1 bacterium | reverse complement strand
GGTCTTCAAGTATCTGCTTGATCAATGCCTTCGAAACATCAAGAGGGAATCCGTTCATTGATCCGGAAACATCCACAATAAAAACATACTCCCTCGGATTAATATCTTTTGTATCTATTCTTTTTGGCGGTTCTGCTGTAAGCATGAAAAATTTTTCATCCTTTCCCGGATAAAGCAGGAGACCGGATTCTATAGCTTCGCCTTTTAATGAATAATGAAGTATGAAATCACGGTTCCCGCCGTATGTGTCGTATCGGGATAACTTTATCCCAACCGAATTTTTATTTGAAGCATAAGTATCCACCTGATGTGTTTTAACAGAAACATCAGAGACCGGGACACCGGAATTTATTTTTATATCCATCGCGAGTTTATACTGAGGGAGCATTTTCTCTTCTGTATACGGCGACGCGAGCCATTTATCCTGTTCAATGATCTCCTTCGGGTCAGATTCACCGGTGTATCTCGGCCCGACTACGGTCGGGAAAACAAATTCATATATGCCTTCTTCAGCAATCAATGTTTCGGTATATTTAACGGTAACCTCGACCATCTCACCGGGAAGAATATTTGCAACATTCATCTGAAATACATTCGGCCTTTTCTGCTCGAGAAGTGAGGCAGTCTTCCCTTCCTTCTTCGCATCCTCATATACCTTCTTTGCTTCCTGCTTCTCCTTGATTTCGGCATCAATTATCCTCGTTCCAATCTTCATCTGCATCCCGTATATTGCGCTGTGCGTTGTTAACGGGAAAACATAAACAGCTTCAATTGTTTTGCTCCCTTCGTTCTTATATGTCTGCTTCAATTCAACATCTGCAATAAATCCTGCGATGTTAACATTTACCTTCGTTCCCAGTAACGGGAAATGATCAACTTTCGGATCACCTTCAACAAAGAAATACGGTGCGGTATCATCCTTCGCTTTCTCTTTCGGAGGTTCAACTGACTTCCCGAAAACGGAAATCGATGTGAGTAAAAAGATCAGAAATACACACCCGAGAAAAATTTTGTAATTTTTCTTTTTCATCTCAACCCTCGTTCTTTTTTATTCAAATAACTCAATATTCCCGCCTGTATGCAGGAACAGAATATTTTCGTTTTGTTTAAACCTGTTCTTTTTTGCATAATCAATTAAACCCGCGGCGGCTTTCCCGGTATAAACATTATCAAGAAATATCCCTTCCTTCTGAGCAAATAACTCAATCGCTTCAGACGCTTCATCTGTTCTTGCACCATACTCATCCCCGAGATATGAACAGTCAACGTTAATACCTTCATTATGAAATTTAAACCCGAGCATTTCAGAGGTACTATTACATAATTCCCGAATCTCCGAATTTAACTGCACTTCATTCTTTGCAACACCTATCCCGATAATTTCCCCTGGCCATTTATAAATTTGTTTCCCAAGGACCAATCCTGCCTGGGTTCCGCCTGAAGAACTCGCATGAATAATTTTATCTATTTCGATTCCCATCCTTTTAGACTGGTCAAGAATCTCCTTTAATCCATTGATATATCCGAGAACCCCGACAGGAACAGACCCGCCTATCGGAAGGTAATACGGTTTCTTCCCGGAATCAATCAACTCCTGCTGAAGACTCAGGGCTGCTTCCGTCCAGACATCCCAGTCTGAATCATAGACCTTATGAATAGTAACACCTAAAATTGTATCTAATAACAGGTTCCCTGTTGCTTTCGCCGGATCCTTCGCTCCTCCGAGGACCAAATGAACCTCAAGACCCGTAGCTGTCCCTGCGCCTGCAGCCATTCTGCAGAAATTGGATTGATATGCCCCCACTGCAATCAGACTGTCATAACCTTTTTCAACAGCTTCTGCAATTAAATAATCAAGCTTCCTTGTCTTGTTCCCCCCGAAACAGAACCCGGTAAGGTCATCCCTCTTAATATAAATATTATGATTTAAATATTGCGAGATTCTTTCTAATCTTGTTAATGGCGTGGGTAGATTGGATAAATTCAGTTTGGGAAAGTCGGTAATTTCCATTTTTCTCTGCTCCATTCCTTGGTTCTGTTAAAATCTACGATTTTTTAATATTTTAATTTCACGATTCCGCGATAAATAAATTTATTTCTGAATATAACATACCCAAGCGTATCATCTTTATTTTTAATTCTTCAGCTCTTTCCAAAATACCCGAAGGCATATCCAAGCTTTCTAAATATTCTATTAAATTATTCATGAACTCTTCTGCTTCTTCCCCTGTAATTTTTTCCTTGGATACTTTTGTAACCGTCTTTAATTCCTTTGCTCCGGCTGACTGGAGGATCTTTCTCCAATATTCAAGATTTTGATATTCCTCAATCCCGCTGCGGACCTTCATTACATCCTGAAATATTCTGTAATAATCCTTATAAACCGGGTCAGTCCCCGGAGTCGGTTCTGCAATAATTACCTTTCCGGAAACGCGAAGCAGCTCTTTTACCGCGGAAATATGGAGTTCTTCCGGTATCTCGTGAAGAATGAAATATGCAACAGCATAATCAAATTCATTATCACAGAAATCAGTCGAGGTTATATCACCCTCTACAATCTTAAGGTCAAGTTCACAGTTCCTTCGTATAGCTTCGATGCTCTTTTCCAGAACAGTAACATTTGCTCCCAATTCAAGCAGTTTAATTGCGGAATGGGGACGGTTCCCTAAACCGATATCCAGGACAGAATTACCGGGTTTAATACCCGTAGAAGCCCAAAGTTCCTGTTCAATCTTATTTTTTTCTTCATTGAATATTGTCAAGATTATAATTCTCTTTTTTTTTATCTAAAAGTATTTTTTATAAAATAATCCAATCTTAACTTGAAGATTCTCATCCAAACGTTTCCATACCTCATCCTTGATCTCCTTCGGAACACCTTTATAATAAGCTTCGGCAATACCGCCTGTAATACAGGCAATCGTATCACTGTCACCCCCGAGTGAAATTGCATTCCTGATCGCATCTTCAAAACTGTCCGATTCAAGAAATGAAATTAATGCAGGAACAACCGTCCCCTCTGCAGATAAATCAAGTTTATAATATTCCCGCAATTTATTTAAACGTTCATCTAAATTATATTTGAAATTATTTTCAATAAACCGCTTAATCTCATCTTTATTCTTCCCTGTTCTTGCAAGGAAAACAGCTGCTGCTGTAGCAAGGGATGCTTTAATCGCCTGCGGATGATTATGTGTACAACGCGAACTGATCTCCGCTTCATGCAGAACCTTCTCCATGGAATTATATGCAAAGCCAATCGGGGCAACACGCATGGCAGAACCATTACCCCAAGATTCGCCGAGTTCCTTACCGTCATTCATTGACCAAATTTTTACGAAACTACCAAAATTAAGATTTGGATAATTCTGAACATATTCAAGAATAACCTTACCATACTCTCTCTCATTTATTATCGCGTCAGCAACAGCAACCGTTAAGACAGAATCATCAGTAAAATGGCTCCCATTCGAGAATAAATCAAAGACCTTACTCTTGACATTCTTCTTCTCATAAACAGAACCAATAACATCACCGGCAATCGAACCTAACAATATACTACCTCCGTTAACTTTATTATTATAGTATAATAAATTGAAAAAGTCAAGTAAAAGGGAAAAAGGGGACGGTCCTCACCTCTAAAGGGTGAGGACCGTCCCGGGTATGAAAAACTTGACTTTTCTGAAATAATATGTTATACTATTTTTGTGGGCTTGCTTCTTTATAAAACAATAAAGGTATTATGGACTACTCGATACTTTTATTATCAAATGATTTATCATTACGAAAAGATCTGAAGCATTATTTTAAGGTAGTTAATTTAAAATTAAATCCTATCTATCTTCATGTTGATAGAATAAAACATTTCTTTTACCGTTCAATTCTAATCATTGATTTTGAGAAAGAAAATGAAAATGAATGTCTTGATGCAATATTTCATATCTATCCTATTATTCCGAAAATTCCTATTGTAATTATCTATGAAAATGAAATTGAATCAAAACTTCTAAAAAACTTCTCCGATATCCACAGGCTCTGTAAACCTTACGAATTTAGTGATTTGATTAATTTATTATATCGGATCAATCCGGGATTTTTCAATTCAGCAGAACGTCAATTAAAACTTTATCTTCAGGAAAAGCCGGAAAAATCCATCAGAAAAATCATTAAACGGAATGAATTTAACCATAGAAAATTATATTATGAATTCAAAAAGCATTATGGATGTACTCCCGGTAAATATCTTCGGGAATTATCTCGTTTTACAAAATTTAGAAAGAATAATAAAAATAGAAACATGCATAACGGATCTTAAACTTCAATTACTCTCCCCACACCGGTTCTTATCAAAGAACTGCCGTAGTTCTCATAGAATTTTAATATTCCTGTATTCCCTGTACAATGACATGGGGCCGGATGCTTTATCCGGATTTCTTTAAGTAACTTCAATCTATTTTCAATATCACCTAGACTCATATCCTTGAAATGGAATCCGCCAAGAACCATATAAATATTTTCCTTTGAGTCTTTCGTGATTCCTTCAAGAATTTCAATTATTCCCTGATGCGCGCATCCTGTTATCAAAACGAGACCTTTAGCGGTAGATATTACCATTGAATGTTCACGTACCTTCTCCCCTGCTTCACCTGTTGAAAAAACTCCAGGAAGAATTTCAATCTTTTCCGAAACCGGGATAATCTTTTCTAATGGATATTCAGAAAATCGTTCGGAAAACTTCTGCCTGAATGAAATGGGAATATATACGGGAAGGTCTTTACGCTTTTCATAAATCACAGGAAACCCGCCTGTATGGTCTAAATGAAAATGAGAGAGGAAAACTAAATCAAATTGATTAATATCAATCTTGAGTTCTTTTAAATTATCTTGAAATATTTCAGGTTTTGCACCGGTGTCAAAAAGAATTCGTTTATCATTATATTCAATCAGACAAGAAAACCCGTGATCCGTTTTTAATCGGGAATCATATTCCCAGTTATCATAAATAATTGTAATTTTCATCAAAACTCTATCTTATTTTAAGTATTTATCGAACCATCTCAGAATATGTTTTAACCTGGCAATTCTCTTATCGGTCCTTCCTGACCTGCTCAAACCATGCGGTTCACCGGGGAAGCGGATTAACTCCGTATCAACACCTAATGATTTCAATGCCACATATACCTGTTCACCCTGTTCCATATCGCAGCGTAAATCTTCCTCGCTGTGTATTACCATGGTTGGTGTTTTTGCATTTCTTATAAATTTCATTGGAGATTGACGCCAGTAGTTTTTTAAACTATTCTCATCCCACCATGGCGGTTTATTTCCGAACTCCTGCTGGAATACCCAATTGCCGTCGCTTGAACCCCACATGCTGATCAGGTTACTAACACTCCTTTGAGTAACCGCTGCCTTGAATCTATTTGTGTGGCCTATAATCCAATTTGTCATGTAGCCGCCGTAACTTCCGCCTGTTACTCCCATCCGCTTAGTATCAATATACGATTTTTTTGAAATGAAATCAGTCCACTTCATAAGATCATCGTAATCTACTGTTCCCCAATTATTCGAGATTGCCTTTGAATGCAGTTCCCCGTAACCTGAACCGCCGCGGGGATTACTGAAATAAACAACATACCCGTTCGCTGCTAAAAAGAAAAATTCATGCATGAACAGATTCCCGTATTGTGTCCTTGGACCTCCGTGAATCTCAAGGATAGAAGGGTATTTCTTCTTCGGATTGAACCCGGGAGGTTTCAAGATCCAACCATGAAGGTCGTTCTTTGATGAACCTTTGAACCAGACTTCTTCTACTTTTCCTAAATCAACTTTCTTCAAAAGAGACTCATTAAAATCTGTTAATTGCTTTGTTTTACATGTATTCATTTCCTTTAAAAATATTTGGCCAAAACTGAAAATATCTCCATGCCAATATGCTAATTTTTCCAGATCTCTTGAAAAAGAATAACTTCCTACCACACCCTTTTCGTTAATTATATCCGTAATCTCTTTCTTCCCTGTTAATTTGATCTTCTTTAAAATTGTGTTTCCATGACATCCGTAGTTGAAATAAATCTCCTTCCCTGCCTTTGACCATGTTGGAGGAATTTCCTTAATTGAGTTGAGGTCGTTAATTGTCCAGGGATCAAGATTAATATCATAATTCTTTGTTAAACTCTGTGCTTTGCCTTTCCCATCCAAAGGAATTGTCCATAACTCAATATTCCGCCACCAATCTCCCTTACCAAGTCTGCCAATATATGCAAGTGTTTTACCATCAGGTGAAATACTGAATCCGCCTTTCGGACCATATGGAGTTTTCAGAAGTTTAAAAACACCTCCGGTAGGTTTTATTAAATAAATATCCGTTGCTTCCGGTTCAAAGTCGGGATCTTGCGACCTGTTTGATAAAAATAAAAGATATTTCCCATCCGGAGTCCAGCATTGAATACTCTCATCGTATTTATCCCCGGAAATGAGCTGCTTTGGTTTCTCTGTTTTTAAATCAAGTATCCAAATATGCTCATGTTCATGTGGTAAAAACCCATGACCGTCAAACTTAAAAAATACCCTGTCATATCTTCTGTAAACTATACCAAGTTTCTTCTTCTTCTCATCTTCCAATAATTCAATCTGTTCCTTGTCCATCTTCGTAAAACTGAAAGCAATCTTCCTGCTATCCGGAGACCAGGTAAAATTGCCAAAGAATCCTTTCAAATCTGTTACCTTTTTCGCTTCCCCGCCGGAAAATGGGATAATATACAACTGCGGCTGTTTCTCATCATGCCTGTTGGAAATAAATGCAATCTTTTTTCCGTCCGGTGACCACTTCGGATTTACATCAACCTGGTGCCCGTAAGTAAACTGCTTTGGAGCTCCTCCATCTGTCGGAACAACCCAAATATTTGAGTATTTCTTCTCCGTCTTTTGATCAACACGCTGAACAGTAAATAAAATATTCTTCCCGTCAGGTGAAATCTCACTCCCTGAAATAATCTCAAACTGATACAAATCCTCCGCCGTTATCTTCCTCTTCTTAACCATATAAATCTCCTTATTTTTTTTTATTATACAACAATTAATATTCATTGTCAAGTGATGGTGCCTGGGTCCACAAGTCCACACGAAAAAAATGAAAAATTAATGGAAAGTACTAAAAATCTTCTATTTTAATTAAAAAATCCATTTTTTTAAAATACTAGTAAAACTGTAGGTGTTTACTTGTGGACCCAGGCACTAACTATTTATTCTTTAATCCCCATCATCCAGAGCATGAATGCATATTCAAAAGCAATATCCTTGTAAACATTATATCTACCTGATGATCCCACATGGCCTATCCCCATTTTTGTTTTAAGCAAGAGAAGGTTATCATCCGTTTTGTAGTCACGCATTTTTGCAACCCACTTTGTCGGGCTCCAGTATTTCACCCGGGCATCGTTATAGCTTGAAATAACTAATATAGTCGGGTAATCCTTCCTTTCAATATTCCGGTATGGGCAGTAAGACAATAAGTACTCAAATACTTCCTTGTCACTCGGGTCACCCCATTCCTCATAATAATTGATAATCCCGTACAATTCCGGGTAAAGCATTGCATTCAAATAATCCAGAGCAGGAATTGATGCGATTACCACACCGAACAGGTCCGGACGCATATTAAGAAGTACACCCATCAGCATTCCGCCGGCACTCCCCCCTTCGATTATCAGTTTAGGAGAACTTGTATATTTTTCATTAACGAGATATTCCGAGCATGCGATGAAATCCGTAAATGTCGTTTTCTTTTTTAATCCGACAGCAGCCTGGTGCCATTCCTCTCCTAAATCTCCGCCGCCCCGGATATGAGCCATCGCAAAAATAAATCCGCGGTCAAGCAGGGTAAGGGTGACAGAACTGAATCCAACTTCCTG
>JAQVHJ010000092.1 GCA_028696285.1 bacterium | reverse complement strand
CTCCTGCTCCAACCCCCACAACAACAGGGGGACAGGGATTACCCCCGGATTTTATTACCTTGTCAATTACAAAGTTCTTGAGTCCCTCTACTCCATCCGCAGGTTTCATCATCCGAACCTCACTCATATTCTCGGATCCCCCGCCCTTTGGTGCAACGGTTATCTTTAACTTATCCCCGGGAACTATCTCGGTGTGAATAATTGGGGGGGTGTTATCTCCTGTATTAACAGGATTAGTAATCGGATCCTTTACTATCGACTTCCGCAGATACCCTTCTGTATACCCCTGCCTGACGCCCTCAGCAATAGCTTCTTTAAGGGATCCCCCGGCAACATGAACTTCCTGGCCTAATTCAATGAAAACTACAGTAAAACCGGTGTCCTGGCAGATTGCAAGTTTTTCATCCTTCGCAATCTCCGCATTCTTAATGATCTGTTCCAAGACAGACTTACCCGTGGGCGACTCTTCCATCTTCAATGCTTCCTTCAAAGCCTTGAAAACATCCTCCCCTAAGAAATAATTCGCATCCATGCAAAGTTTCTTCACAGTCTCTGTTATTTTCTCAGAGGAAATCTCTTTCATTTTTAAATTCCTTATCTTAAATGTTTCAATACCCAAACTTCCTGATTGTCAGGAAGAGATTTGGATGTAATGTCAAGTTCATCAGCATGCCTAACTGAATCTGTTCCGGATAAAAACTCCGCAACTCCTGCGATGGGAAAATCCAGTTTCTCTGTTTTGTAGTGCATTGGAATTATTATCTTTGGCTTGACTTTCTTAATAACTTCCCATGCTGTATTATGATCTATCGTAAAGTGCCCGCCTACAGGTATTATCGCAATATCAACCAATCCCAATGCCTCAACTTGGGACACAGAAAGAGTATGTCCCAAATCACCAAAATGAACAACATTTAATCCTTCCCCGGTAAATTTGAAAATAATATTCTCTCCCCGATCCTTCCCCGAATTGGTGTCATGATATGAATGAAACCCCATAACCTCAATATCATTCGATAATTTTACAGACTTACATTCAGTAATTAAAATATAATCACCCTTAACTTCCTTAGGACAATTATGATCAGGATGTGTATGAGAAATAGTAACCACATCCGCAGACATGTTAATCTTCCCGTAACCAACCGCTCCATTATATGACCCCGATTCATAAGGATCCGTTATTACCTTAAACCCCGATTCATACGTTAAAACAAAACTGGCATGGCCTAACCATTCAATCTTCATAATTAACCTCCTGAAATATCATTGTGTAAGTTTATCAAAATATATAAAAAAAGTCAAGAAAATTCTTAAAAAGGGGACGGACCTTTCCTTAAAAATTTAAGAAAAAAAAGAGAATGAAAATAAATAAGCACAAAAAACATGAAAAATTTGACTGAAAATCTGAAGAAAACATAAAAAATTACCCATTTTTAAACGAATTTTCTTTGTTAGAAAAAAAAATGCAAGAGAAAGGACCGTCCCCGTATGTTTTTTCTTGACAAACGACCTTTTTTATAGTATAATATAAAATTTGTTATGTAATTTAATATAATAGGTGTTTGTGGGTAAACTTTTATTGTTTATTGTGACTTATCCGGTTTTACTGATGTCGATTACTTTTCATGAGTTTTCACATGCTTTCATCGCGAATAAGCTGGGGGATCCGACTGCAAAGTACCTTGGTCGGATAACCTTGAATCCATTGGCGCATATAGATCTTTTCGGGACGGTCATTCTCCCGTTTATCATGGCCCTTACCTCAATCCCCCTTATAGGGTGGGCAAAACCTGTTCCGGTTAATCCGATCAACTTTAAACACCTGAGAAGGGATCTGGCAATCGTTTCTTTTGCAGGCCCGGCTTCAAACTTTATTTTAGTCATTCTTTCATATATTTTAATCTGGGTTTTTACTCTGGTAACAAGAAATGTGGATGCAATGGAGAATAATGGGATTTTAGTTCTCTCTTTAGCTCTTTATTTTTTTCCGCTGATAAATATCTTCTTAATGCTTTTTAATCTTATTCCGATTCCTCCTCTTGACGGCGCGGATATCCTAAGGCATTTTCTTCCGTTGTCTGCAGAGGAAAAATTTGATCGCTTATTCAGCAATCAAATCGTTAACTTCATCCTTATTCTTGTTCTTGCAAATACAGTTTTTGGTTTTATTGCCGGTATTATTATGGCGATTTTCAATGCATTTGTTCCCTCGGATTTCTTTTATATCGTATCTGAGGCAATGCAAAGAATTTTAAATATAACGTAGTAATTAGGGGGTTTTAATGTCTGAGAAAAAGGTCATGTTAAGCGGAAACCGGGTTAGCGGTAGACTTCATATTGGCCATTATTTCGGTGTTTTAAAAAATTATGTTGAACTCCAGACTAAATATCAGTCATACTTTTTCATTGCGAACTGGCACGGTTTAACGGACAGACATGACACATCTTCAATGAAGGAACACTCCATTGAGATGCTTCGCGACTGGCTCGCTGTCGGGATTGACCCGGAGATTGCCACTGTTTTTGTCCAGTCGCATGTGAAGGAACATGCTGAGCTTGCCCTGCTTCTCGGAATGATCACTCCGTTAGGCTGGCTTTACCGGTGCCCGACCTTTAAGGATAAGGTGAAGGATATTACTGAAAAGGATTCGGTTAATTTTGGATTGCTCGGTTATCCCGTATTAATGACCTCGGACATTCTCGTGTATCGCGCGCATTATGTTCCTGTCGGCGAAGATCAGCTTGCGCACCTTGAGATATCCAGGGAAATTGCCCGCAGATTCAATTCCTTTTACGGTAATATTTTTCCTGAGCCGGAAGCCGTCTTGACTAAAACCTCTAAATTAATGGGGCTTGACAACAGAAAAATGTCAAAAAGTTATGATAACTGTATTTACCTGTCTGATGATATGGATACGGTTAAATCGAAGATAATGCCTATGGTAACCGATCCTGCAAGGATTAAAAGAACAGACCCGGGAAATCCTGAAATATGCAATGTATATTCATATCACAAGGCATTTGAACAGCCGGAGTCCATTTTAAAGGAGATTTTTGAAGGATGTACAAATGCGGGAATCGGTTGTGTTGACTGTAAAAAGATTTTATTAAAGAAGATGGAGGAATTTTTTATTCCCATCCATGAAAAGAGAAAAACATTATCTGATGATTACATACGCCAGGTCGCGGAAGCAGGATCTGTAAAAGCAAGAATCCGCGCTGATGAAACGATGAGATTAGTTAACGAAAAAATGAATTTAATAATTTAGGAGAACGATGTCGTATTTTGTAATTCTCGATGAATTTGAAGGACCCTTAGATCTTCTTCTCTATCTCGTTGAGAAGAATGAGGTTGATCTTTTGAATATCCCTATCATTGACATCACCAATCAGTATCTTGAATATCTCGATAAAATGAAGAAGTTCAATGTCAGTCTTGCTTCTGAATTTGTTGTAATGGCAGCCCATCTCGTTTATCTAAAATCCCGGATGCTTCTCCCGCCGGGCTCATTATCAGAAGATGAGGTTAAAACTCTTGAAGAGGATAAGGCGGAGATCGAAGAAGCTATCAGGGAATATAAAAAATTCAAAGAGGTTGCGGAACGTTTGAAATTAAAGGCGGAATTCCAGCATCAGATGTTCCCGAGACCGTCATTTGAACTTTCAGAGATCAAGGTTAAGAGGGAGCTTGATTTTGAGGAGCATGTTATCTCAGAAGTCAAGTTATTCAACCTGATAAATGCATTTAAAAGCGCATTGACACGCGCAGCGTCTCCTGAAATAATTGAAATTATAAAAGAGCAGTTCTCCATTGATGAAAAGATTCGGCAGTTGCTTGATAAGTTCAAGGAAAAGCCGGAATGGACTTTATTGGAACTTTGTAAAGAAGCTGAGTCAAAGCTTGAGATTGTCATTACCATACTTACTATTCTTGAATTAACCAACATGAAGATTGTTACTATTGATCAGTTAATTCCGTTTGGAACAATCTTTATTAAGGTTCTTTCGGATCTTTCTGATTATGACAGTAATAATATACTAAAGGAAATGCAATGGAAATAGAGAATCAAAGCAACTCGGAAAATCAGGAAAAGAATCTAGAACAAAAGAAATTGATAATTGAAGCTGTTTTATTCTCTTCTGACCAGCCTGTTTCTCCCGCAGATTTAATGAAGATCGCAGAGATTGAAGATAAAAATGATTTAAAGGAGATTATTGAAGAGCTCCGTAATGATTATAACAGACAGCGCCGCAGTTTTCAGGTAAATGATATTGCAAACGGCTACCAACTGTTAACGAGGCCTGAATTCTCTGCATATGTCGAAAAACTTTATGGAAAAACCCAGAAATATCGTTTGACCAGGTCTGCTTTGGAGACCCTGGCAATCATAGCATATAAACAACCGATTACAAAACCGCTCCTTGACAGGATACGTGGCGTTGAATCAGGATACATTCTCAATAAATTACTTGAATATGACCTTATTAAAGTTCTCGGCCGTTCTGAAAAACCCGGGAGGCCATTACTTCTCGGAACAACAGATAATTTCCTGCAGTACTTCGGACTAAAAAGACTCTCTGACATGCCGAAGCTTGAAGAACTCGGTGACTTAGACCAATATACCGAAGACGATGAAGATACCGGACAGGTTGAATTACCGTTCGTTCCCGACTACGGAGAAGGTGATCTTCCGCAGGATGAACAGGGTGAATCGGAAGATACTGCACCCGCTCAACCGGAACAGGAAGTTGAAGAAGAACCGGAAGTTAAAAAAGAAGATACTGAAGAGATTGATAATGGTACAGATGCATCTTGATCGATTTACTGCAAATGCTCTTTCTATTTCAAGAAGAAAGGCTGGGGAGATAATTAAACGGGGACAAGTCCTCTTAAATGAAGAACCCGTAACAGACCCGGCGGTTATGGTAAATCCAACCTTGGATAAAATTACGGTAAACGGTGAATATCTATCTGTTAACCCGGTTAAGTTGTACTATGCTCTTTATAAACCAAAAGGTGTTGTCTGTACATCTGACGACCCGAAGGGAAGGCCGACGATTTTCAACTTTATAAGGAAGAAAAAGCTTAACCTTCATTCAGTCGGGCGATTGGATTTCTGGTCGGAAGGATTAATTCTCTTAACCAATGACGGCGAGTTTACCAACAGGGTAATCCATCCGTCATTCAAGGTAGCGAAGGCATACTCCTTGAAGGTTGACGGACTCCTTACGGAAAAAGTCGTGGCCCGATTAAAAAGAGGGGTTCCTGTTGACAACAGACCGGTCAGGCCGTTTATCATAGAAAGGCTTACGCCGTTAAAGAGCAATACCCGGTTGGATGTTGTAATTTTTGAAGGAAGAAACAGGATCCTCCGAAGAGTATTTGATATTTTACACTTTCCGGTTATGAGTTTAACAAGAACAAGAATCGGAATTATCTCTTTAAAAGGCCTTAAACCGGGGGAATACCGGGAACTGAAAAAGGCGGAAATCGATTATTTTATGGAAAAGAATAAAGATGGAAAAAGAAAAAGCTAAAATGATCATCGCAATTGACGGCCCCGCAGGAGCCGGAAAGAGTACGATTGCAAGAATGGTTGCAAAACGTCTGAATATCCTGTATATTGACACCGGCGCAATGTACCGAGCGGTAACTTATCTTGCGATTGAGAAAAAGTTCTCTTTCCAGAATGAAATGGATAAAATAACAAAGATGGCCGGGGAATCCGAAATTCTACTCAAGGAAGCTGACGGAAAATATCTTGTATTTATTAACGGTAAAAATGTTACGGAAGAAATCAGGACACCTGAAGTCACGAAGAATATTTCATACATTGCGTCAAATCCTGATATCCGTGAAATCATGGTAAAGATGCAGCAGAAACTCGGTGAGAAAGGCGGAGTAATCCTTGAAGGACGGGATATTCAGACAGTAGTATTTCCCAATGCCGATTATAAAATTTACCTTGATGCAAGTCCGGAAGAAAGGGCGGACAGAAGGTTAAAAGATTTCGAAAAGAAAGGAAACAAAAATGTTTCATTCAACGACGTGCTTAAAAGTATCAATGAACGTGATCACAGTGACAAGAACAGGGAGGCCGGGCCGTTGAAGATGGCTGAAGATGCTATTTACCTTGATACTACCAAGCTTTCAATTGAAGAAGTTGTTGAAAAAATTTTACAAATAATTAATAAAAATGAAATATCGTGAAAATCAAAATATAGTTGTATATTCTTTTTTTCGCCTGCTCTTTGCAATGATTTTCAAATTGCTCTTTCATATAAAAGCATATTGCCGGTGGCGGATCCCGAAGAGAGGCGGAATTATAATCGCTTCTAATCACCAGAGTTATATTGACCCGCCGGCTGTTGGAAGCTGCGTATTTCACAGACCGTTCTTCTTCATGGCGCGGGATAATATCTTTGATATCCCGGTACTCGGCCGATTCATTGTATGGCTTGGAGCTTTCCCGATTAAAAGGGGAAAATTCGATTTGGCCGGTATGAATCTGATGATTTCACTGTTAAAGAAAGGAAAAGCCGTTGTAATGTTCCCGGAAGGCACTCGTTCCTGGAACGGAGATCTGCTTCCGTTACAGCCGGGGATAGGCATCATTGCGCATAAAGCTCAAGTCCCAATTCTCCCGGTATACATAGAAGGCTTCTATAAAGCTTGGCCAAGACACAATCTATTCCCAAGATTTTTAAGGCCTGTAAGGGTTATTTACGGTGACCCGATCGATCTTTATGATTTATATTCAAAGAAACCGAGCGGTGAGATTTACCGCGAGATAACACGTAGAGTTGAGGAAAAGATATTTCAGCTCCGTGAAGAGATTAAACATTATCACTAATACATCCTCCTCCGGAAACCGGAGAAGAGGACATCTTTTTTTTAAGGAGGTTAAAGGAAAAACCTATGACTACAGATGAAAACAAAAAGGACTTCTTTGATGACAGCGAAGAAGAAAACTCTTTCGACGAGGACGCTTTAGAACTCGAGTATCTTGAGTATGATGAAGAGTCACGCAAGAAAATGATGGAAGAGTATGAAAAGTACATGGCGGAAGTCCAACGCGGAAAGATTGTTCGCGGAAAAATTGAGATGATCGACCATGATCATGGCGATGTGGTTGTGCACATCGGAGCAAAATCTGAAGGGATAATCCCTATCAGAGAGTTTGAAGACTTTACCGGAGATCTTAACATTCAGATGGGAGACGAGATTGACGTCTACATTGAAAATGCTGAAGATGCAGAAGGTAAGGTTATCCTTTCCAAGAAAAAAGCTGATAAGCTCCTCGCTTGGGATAAGGTTGTTGAGGCATTCTCCAATAACATGGTTGTTGAAGGGAAAGTCGTGAAATTGGTTAAAGGCGGGTTGACTGTTAATGTCTTCGGTTTGGACGGGTTCCTGCCCGGGTCCCAGGTTGATATTAATAAAGTTACGAACTTTGACGAGTATGTCGGGAAGACAATGCGTCTGAAGGTAATTAAAATCAATCCGAAAAACAAGAACGTAATCTTTTCTCGACGCCAGCTGTTGGAAGAAGAGAGAGAGAATCTCCGGTCGAAACTCCTCGAAGATATGGAAGAAGGTAATGTCCTTGAAGGTATCGTTAAAAACATCACTTCTTATGGTGTGTTTATTGACCTGGGCGGTTTGGACGGACTTCTTCACATCAAGGATATATCCTGGGGAAGAATCAATCATCCTTCAGAAAAGTTCGCCATAGGCGATAAGATCAAGGTCAAGGTAATTAAGTATGACCATGAGAAAGAAAGGGTCTCTCTCGGCATTAAGCAGATGAAAGAGAATCCATGGCTGAAGGTTGAAGAGAAATACCCTGTCGGTTCAGTTGTAAAGGGTAAAGTTGTTTCGATGGAACCGTATGGAGTATTTGTAGAACTCGAAGAAGGAATTGAA
>JAQVHJ010000091.1 GCA_028696285.1 bacterium | reverse complement strand
ACAATTGATTTCGCTGTCCTCATCTCTTCAATGATTGATATCATCGGAAACATTATCTTAACCTTTCCAAATGCACTAGCCCTTAAAATTGCCCTTAGCTGTGTCTTAAAAATATCCGTATTGGTCAAGCAGAACCTGATGGCTCTCCATCCGAGAAACGGATTTTTTTCCTGGGGATAACCTTGAATTGCATCAATCTTATCCCCGCCTATATCGAGTGTTCTGATAATTGAATGATAAGTCCCTGATGACTCGGCAATCTCCTTATACACTTCGAACTGCTGTTCTTCAGAGGGATATCTTTCATCGCGTGTAAATAAATATTCTGTTCTGAATAGGCCAATTCCATGAGCCCCGTATTCCTTTAACAACTTCAGTTCTTCTTTTGATTCAATATTTGCTCGAAGATGAATTGTTTTTTCATCAATTGTTTTCGGAGGTAATTCCTTTAAGGATAAGAAGTATTTTCTCTTTTCAAGAAACTTCTGCTGAACTTCTTTAAAATAAGAGATGACCTCCTGAGACGGGTTAACAATTACGAGGCCGTTTTTCCCGTCAATAATGATTGAATCACCGAACTGAAGAGATGTGCTGATATTCTTTACTCCGACAACTGCGGGGATTTCCATTGCTCTTGAAATAATTGCGGTATGAGAAGTATAACTTCCAAATTCAGTAACAAGGCCCAGAACCTTCTCTTTTTCAAGGGATGCTGTATCCCCGGGAGTTAGGTCGCTTGCAACAATAATTGCATTTATCCTTAATTCATTCAAGTTTTGCGGTTTATCCGTCTTCATTAAATTATTCAGGACCTTCTGGGCAACATCCTTTATGTCAATTACCCTGTCTGCAAGATAGTCATTATCTAAAAATGCAATTGTCTTTAATATATTATTCAATACTTTCTCAAAAGCATATTCAGCGCAAGCATTCTGTTCCCGAATAATCTTTTCTGTGTTCTGAATAATCTGCGGGTCTTCCAAAATCAATGAGTGCGCTTCAAAAATAAATGCATATTTATCGCCCAGCTCTGAATAAACTTTTCCCTTTATCTTGTTTATGTCGTTGTGCGCAAGATCTATCGCATTATGCAGGCGTATTATTTCATTCTCGATATCAGCATCGTCTATCTTTCTTAATGATATCTTAAAGAATGGTTTCCCATAGATAAATACGCTGCCGATTGCAATCCCGGGAGACACCCCAAGCCCGTACCGAACATCCGCATTTTTTAAAATTTCAAAGTTCATTCTCAACTCCTATTAAATTTTATTCTCCAAAACCATCTTCAAATAACTTCTTCACCTGGGCGATTGCTTCGTCTTCATCTTCCCCGTTTGTTTTAATAATAACATCTGTCCCTTGGTTTGCACCGAGCATCAACACACCCATTATACTCTTCGCATTAACTAAAATCCCGTTAACTTCTATCTCAACAGACGACTTGAACTGGCTTGCAAGCTTAACAAGCATTGCAGCAGGACGGGCATGGAGCCCAAGTTCATTCGTGATCTGGATCTTTTCTTCCTTCATTTAGATTAACCTCAAAATATAATTTTGCTTCTCGGCTATATAAGAAATCATAATTGCGAGAATTAAAATAAACCCGACTATAAGTAAGGGTGAATTTTTAACTTTATAAAGAAAATAAGATAATACAAAAACTAAAGCATAGAATATTTTCATCATAGGTAATGTAAAAAGAACATTTATTTTTTCAAGCTGGGGTGAAACCGGGTGATTGAATATAAGCATGATTACTGCAATTCCACTGATAAATATTGTCAATTCAAACATTACCTTCTGAAACTTATTCAAATCAAACACCTTGAATATCTTCAAGCCGGGTTCACCGAATTTGTATCCGTAAAAAATCCCTCCGAACCTGAAGAAAAAATGGAAAAAATTAAAGAACAATAAAAATAGAACGAGAATAAATATAGACCAATTAAGCGTTTCAAAAAAGAATAGAATAAAGAATAAAGAAATTATCAATCCTGCCGGCTTTAAATTCCACCAGAAAAATGAGTCGCCTAAGGCAGCAAGAGGACCCATATAATTTGTCTTAACGGAACTTATCTTCAATGAATTGTTGATCTGTTTCTCGGCTGTCTCCTCTTCAAAACGTATTAATAATCCGATGATAAAAGAGGTTACATACGGTTGTGAATTGAAATAGGAAAGGTATTCCCGGCCTTTAGCTACGATATCCTCTTTCGAATATAATTTTTCAAGAATGGGTAGCAGGGCAAATGCGACACCGTACCCTAAAAGACTTTCATAGTTCCATAAAGCCTGCATATAAAATGTTCTGAAACCAGTTCTGATTAAATCAAACCTTGTAATCATCTATTTCGCGACACCTTTTTTGCTTTTTTCAATATGAGAAACAGTCCCGATAAAACAATTAAAAAGAAACCTAAATATTTATATTCTGCAAGCAGCGTAAACACCAATATTCCTATAGCCATTCCAAACATTAGAACCTTCATACTGCTTTCTTTTAAAATATTATGAATAACAACAATAAAAACGATTGCGGGAATAAATGCAATAAATATTTCGAATGCATTAACAACAAATCCCGGAAGCGCTTCAAATACCGGGTTTAAAACCGGGCGTAAAATAATGATAAAAGAACAAATTACTAAGTTTATTAAAAAAGCTTTTAAAAAGAACCCAAATAACCCGAGATAATTAATAATTCTAAACCTTGTAAAATTTCCTTTATACCAGTAATATTTAGCAACATGAAAAAGGTTTATGTTATTTTTTCTCACAGTAATATCAAGCCAACCCCCGACATATCCTGCAAGAAATCCAAACACCAGACAGATAAAGAAATAAATAAAAAAGAACTCCGGCCTGAAATATTGAAATCCAAGGATAAAGCTTCCTGCGGTAGCGCTTGATGCGACCTGATAATCCGGGGGGACATTTGCGCCGATGGGAAGCCGGAAAATCCAGATCAAATCAAAGAACAACCCTATAATAAAACCATATTGCAAACCCAGTTGAGTCTCCCCGATAATATAACCAAGCGTAAATCCGATAATACTTCCGCTGATCATTGACCTAGAAAACATTAACTGGAAAGCTCCGGTTTCATCTATCTCAAATATACCAGAAAGTAATGCAGATAATAATAATCTTCCTAACACTTATTCCTCTTTAAATATTTTTATTTCTAAATCTAACTTCATTTTCCAGGAATCTCCCGGATTCAGGTCAATTCTCTTGTTAATCAAAATACATGTTTCCTGATAAATCCTGTCAAAACCTTCTTCGGATCTGGAAAATGTTTCAATAGGAAAGAACCATAAGTTCACTTCCTTGTCTGTAATAAAGTTAATATCCAATTCATTGTTTTTTAATCCGAATTCATTTAATGAATGCTCAACTCCAATCGCCTGTAACCCGGCTATTTGCAAACGGTTATTGTTTCTGTAAATAAATTTTTCTGAGCCGGAGGAATCTGGAATTGAAAAATTGAATTCAGACCCGTAAATACAGGAAAATTGTGAATCTGAAATGTTATTAACCGTTATTAACATTGAAAGTTTCCTGTTATTGACATGGAAATCAATTGTTTTATCTATTGCCCAAGGTAATTTACCGATAGGAACAAAAAGGGTTCCAATGCGTTTTTGTTTTACTCGATAAAAATCCCGTGACTTTTTAACAGAGAAGGAATATGGTTCTTTAATAAAATCTCCCATCTCCCAAAAAGACATTCCTGCAAATTTATTAACATCGCTGTCAAGCGAAAGGATATGATCAATAAAACTTCTTCTCAAATACCAATCAGGTACAAAATAATTATCCTTTTTTGAAGGTTGTTTTATAATCTCCGGTTCAAGGGAAGTGTCGGTATTTACAGAAATGTCCTGCAGTTTTTCCTTTTCTAATAAATGATATCCTTCTTCTTTTCTTGAGATAGTATTCATCAGGTTGATATTTTTTATTCCTTTTATATCCAACTCGAAAATACTCCCCCCGTATGCAGGAGAAATATACAGGTTCATTCCTGAATTTTCCAAGATCACTTCATCATACCCGTCACAATCAAAATCAAAAACCCTCTTTTTCAGCCAGGCTTTTTTATTTTTTATTCTTTTAATATCTGCATTATACTCCGCCTTAATTAAATTGGAATAATTGGAATGGCGCAGATGCGGGAGGTAAATCCCTCCGAAGACCCCATGCCAGTATGCGCAGTTACATTCACCTCGGAAGAGGTCTTTCTTCAAGCTTTCCGGAGTTGTTGTCGGAACCTTGCTGCTGACATAGCAAGCTTTCTTCTGCATGAGATTTGATTCGGGATACTTCACTAAGAAATTCCGCCACATACTCCCTCTGATGAAATTCAATTCTTTATTTATATTATCATCTCGGTTTATAATATCAAGAATCTTTTTATATTCCGGGATTACCTTTGCAGGGAGAGACCATTCCATCATTTCTGAATAACTCGCAGCGGGGAGATAGATTCGTCCTTTCGCCGGGAACCTTTCCAATGCTTCCGAGAAGTGGAGCATCTCTATCCAATCTGTGTTTTCAGTTAACCTTTGAAAAAATCTTTCAAGCCATTTCTCCCCATAAACCGATGCAAAGGTCTCCGGCCATGCTCCGAACTTCTCTCCGTCATCACCGAAAACAATTATAGGGTTCTTAACTGTGTCATAAATTTTTCTTAACTCTGAAAAGATCACATCTATTGTTGAGAAGGGAATTAGATACCTGAGTTTCTTGTTAATAGGGAATACCGCAAGCTTCTCCATGTTATCTTCTGTTAAATAGTATCCCAAGAGCTCTTCACCAAAGAGACCGGCTGAATTAAAATGATAGTCGTCAACTAAGGTATACTTAACCTTTGCTTTAGCGAAAGAAACGCTTAATCCCGGTTCCCAAACTCTTTCTGGAAGCCAAAGTCCCTTCGGTGAACAGGAAAACTTCCTCCTGATGTAGCTTGAGAAAATTTTAATCTGCTCCACTTTATCCCTGTCCGGGATCATCGGGAAGATCGGTTCATAATAACCGCCGGTTAACAATTCTATCTGTTTGCTTTTTATCAATCTCTGTATTAAATTAAAATATTCCGGGTGATGTTCCTCAAACCATTCAAATAAAACTCCTGAGCAATGAAATCCTATCTTTACTTCGGGAAATCTCTCAAGTACTTCAAGGAACGGAAGATACGATTTTTTATAGACATCCTCAATTACTGAGTCAAAGTTCCCTGCCGGCTGGTGATTATGTATGCAGAAGAGTAAGTGTACCTTGTTCATAGAATTATTTTTCCGTTATTTTTGAATTAACTTTTCAATAGGAATCTCTCTGTTACTCGGTAATGCCTGGACAATTACAGAAGTATCGTTTTTAATAATTTCACGAATTTCATCAACCTCATTTCTTGAAAGGAAAATATATTCACAAAACTGATCGCGCCCCGGAATAAAATGAAGTCCGCCGAGATGAACTTTATTTATCTTAAGTCCCTCTTCCTGTAAACGTAATATCTCTCTCGGTGATTTCACTAGAACCATTCCCGGCTTATTAAAGTCGCAGCTTAGAGATTCTTTTGCATCGGCAACGTTCAAAATTTTAAACTCGACATCTTCCGGCACAGTCAAGTTCATTATCATTTTCTGATTCTCGTCAATCTCTTCATCTACAACCGTCAACCATTGCAGGGTAAGATGTCTTATCCACCCCACAATAACCTGGCCATGAACCAAACGGTCATCTATTCTGTAATAAATCATCTGCTCATCCCATTCTTTTACTGATTAGTCCCTTAATATCAATTATGCCGCTCTTCGCTCTGTTTAACAGCTTCTCCTTCAATTCAACAATATCGGTTATGCTTTCCCTCGAAATCAATTCCAGAAGCATGGGAACATTAAATCCGCTGATTATCTCCATCTCCGGCCGGGATTTCAATCCTGTTATTGCAATATTGGACGGGCTGCCTCCGAACATATCAATAAGAACCAAAATACCATTGCAGCAATTTAACCGTTCAATGGCCTGGTTAAATTTATCTTCCAAATCTGCAAGATGTTCATCCGAGTAAAATGAAATTGTTTCCAGGCATTCCATCTTCCCTACAATTGTTTCACAGCAGCGTACCATCTCTTTCGCAACATCATTATGCGAAATTACTATTACTCCTATCATTTTCCTTCCTCTTTTTTCTGTAGTATTGAATCCTTCGTTTCTAAAATTTCAATTAGTCTCTGGTTAAATTCCTCCATCTTACATTCTGTCATCTGCTCCCCCAAATATCTCATTGCAATTACCTCGACGGTTTTTGCAATATTACTTACTGATGAAATCGGAAGTTTAATCAGCTGGATATCAACGCCGAGAACCGCTTTAACTTGCCTGTCCAGGCCGGATCTATCCTCATACAGCGCATCTTTCGGCTCAACGAGTTCGACAATGACCTCAATCCTCTTTCTGTTCCTGATACTGCAGATCCCGAACAGCTTCTTTACATCAATTATTCCAACCCCCCTCACTTCTAAATGGAATTTCAGGGGACTGTTAAGAGACCCGCCTATCAGCATTCCGCTTATCTTCTTTCCTATTACCAGGTCATCCGCAACCAGCCTGTGCCGGCGCTCTATTAAATCAAGGGCGCACTCGCTCTTTCCTATACCGCTTATTCCTGAAATCAGAATACCTACTCCGAAAACATCCATGAGAACCCCATGCAAAGAGATAGACTCGGCAAATTTGTCATGAAGAAACCCGGAAAGCGCCGTAACCGTTATGTCAAGGTTGGAAGTGGATTCTATTAGGGAAATGTTATACTGATTGAATACCCTGATAATTCTTTTATCCATTGATGTGCCGCAGCTGGTTAAAATGAACGCGGGGATATTGTAATCATGATGGAACTCCAGGATCTTCTTCAGCTTCTTCGTGGTTACTGTTCGAAGATAAGAGACCTCTGCTCTTGAAAGAACTTGAATTCGATTAGGGTAAAAGTGTTCAAAATATCCCGCAAGAGCAAGGCCGGGCTGAATCAATTCCGGGGTGGTAATTTGATTCTCCAGCGTTTTCTTCGATGTTAAATTTTTCAGAATCAGAAAATCCTTAATCTCACTGATTAAATCAACAACCTTGTATTCCGACATACTTTTTCCTTGATCTTATATTATGGGGTTATTATTGCAAAGACACCGTCCTTCCTCTTGTAAATCAGGTTTATCTTGTTAGTCTCCGTGTTAAGAAACATAATAAATGTTAATTTTGATCCCTTCAATTGAAGAACCGCCTCTTCCGAACTCATTGGTTTTGTGTTCATAGGTAAATATACTACCCTGTCTTCTCCTACCATGAACTCTTCCTCTCCGCTGAAGGCTTCTTCAATTAATTCGGTTTTCATGGATTTTTTAGTCTTCCGTATTTTTAATTTATCCTTATGCCTCTTTAATTGTCTTTCTAATTTTTCAACAACCATATCCATTGACTGATAGAGGTCTTCCTGCTTATCCTCGGAATGAAGAACTACACCGTCACCAAAAATACTGACTTCGGCAGAATATTCATTGCCCTTCCCTTCCTTCACAAGATTAATATGAATCTCAAGCAGCCCCTCAAAATATTTTTTCAGCTTTGAAAAACGTTTCTCTGCATAGTTCCCTATTGCGGGAGTAATGTCGAAGTTTTTACTGTTTAACTTTATTTCCATACTGCCTCCTAAATTTTTTCTTTTCTTAGATATGACGCTAAAACCCCCATCTGCTCACGGTACTTTGCAACTGCTCTGCGGGATACCTTGATCCCGTGTTCCTTGTTTAAAATTTCAGTTATCCGCATATCGCTCAGAGGGGAGCCCTTCTCTTCATTAAGAATAAGTTCCTTAATCTTATCCTTAACCATCTTTGAAGATACATCTTCCCCGTCTTCTGTTTTCAGTTTACTTGAGAAGAAATAC
>JAQVHJ010000090.1 GCA_028696285.1 bacterium | reverse complement strand
TTGCTTGGAAAATTATATAGAAGCTAAGGGAATTTATTTAAATTTGAAAAATTATTTTGAAAATGTTGGAATGTATGATGTCTCTGGAAAATATTATTCTAGAGAAAGGTTAATGAATGAAAGAGTTCTTTTTTTAGAAAAGAAATATTTCAAATGGTTTGGTAGTATATTAAATCATTACCTTTCAGGATTTGGGGAATTTCCATTATTAGTATTATGTTGGTGGTTTGGAATTATTTGTTTATTTGGTTTTATCTTTTGGAAATCAAGGGGACTTGTATTCGACAATGGGAATTTAGTATCCGATCTACTAAATTCATTCTATTTTAGCATTGTAACCTTTACTACATTGGGATTTGGAGATATACACCCTGAGTCAATATTAGTAAAAATACTTGCAAGTACAGAGGCATTAATTGGAGCATTTATGATGGCTTTATTCGTAGTAACATTTAGTAGGAAGATGTTGAGATAGAACATATTGAATGTCTAAAGCGAGTACTTATAGTATTAATTATTCTTCTCTTTCAACAACATAATGAATTGTATTCTCAGTAATATTATACCAATAATAGAAAGAATCCTTATACTTTTTAGAGCTTCTGTCTTTATATTCTATATAAATATCAAGATAATATCTTTCAGGTGTATGGTTGAGATCTTCTTTTGTTGATTTTTTATTTGGAGATGGGAAACTCATTTCAAATGGCCAATATACATTTTCTTGGTTAGGATATAAATTCTGTTTAAATATTATAAAATCACTATCTATCTTTTTCTTAAAATCATCTATTAAAACCCAAGTAATTTTAACTTCCTTAGCTTCAGAATTTCCAATACAAGCAATCTTCACCTTAGATGTTACTTTTACAATTGGTTTATCTTTATCTGGTTTTTTATCCATTTCAAGAAACCCAGCAATATAAACATAAGGACGTGATTCTAGAATAAATCTTTCTTCTGTTAATTCTCTCATTTTAATGCTTTCAGCAATTTGTTCTGAAGCAATTTTACGGAGAGATTTTGTTTCAATCAAGTAACCATAGGTAATAAAAACCAATGCTAAAGTAACGAGTGCCGGAAGAATAGAGATTAATATCTTTATAAAGTCTCTTTTTCTATTATATTTATTTCGATATTTAATTTTACAAGAGATAATTAGTATATAGACAATTATTCCTATAAAAATTGATAATATTAATCCTGAAAATATCTGAATTGAACCCATGAAAAATCCTCCTATAATAATTAATAATAACATAATCCTTAAAAAAATGCAAGACCTTATCTTCAATAACATTAAACCTATCAAAAACCCCACAAAATTGTTTCGTACACCGAATCTACACCCCTATCCCCACGCACACATTCCACAGAACTTTTTCCACCGCCCCACGGGAGCCGGCAATGGTCTAATACAGGTGCCTAACTTCAGGTATATTGGGGATTACCTGATAAAGTGGAAAGATAATCTGTAATAATTAAATAAATGATGCTGATTAATTTCTGATCTCAGACTTGGTAGAAAGCCAGAAGTCATACCAGCGCTTAAGCCCCATGAACACGATATCTTCCGGCAACCGGGGTTCGAATCCCCTTGAGGACACCATAACTCCTTTAACATCAGAAATAGAAATAGAAACATAAATAGTCTTAGAAACATAAGACCGCCGAAGACGTCTATTTCTATTGGTATTTCTATTTCTATGATTTAAAAATTTAAATATTTTCATCCCGTAGGGATAGAACGCTTTTAGCCCACCATTTCAATGGTGGGAGATAATGTCAAAAGATAATTATTGCGAAGTTCAAAATATCAAATTAAATCCATTTAATAAAAATATAATGATATTTAATCAAAAAATATGAAATTCATTTTAAGAAATAGGTAAGAGGCTGGTAACTTATAACTCCTTTAACATCAGAAATAGAAATAGAAACAGAAATAGAAATAGTATTTAGTTCATAAGTCAGGGTGCGCACCCCTGTTCCCCAAAAATAATATTTGACAAAAAGGTTAATTTTAAGTATAATATATTTGTGAAAAGGAGTTAAATATGAAAAAAAGCAAAGATATTTTAAATTTGCTTACAGAACATAAGAAAGAAATGATAAATAAATTCAAGATAAAGAAGCTTGCTTTATTTGGGTCGTTTATCCGGGAAGAGCAGGATATTAACAGTGATATTGATATCCTTATTGAATTTAAAGAAGGATTCAAGACTTTTGATAATTATATGGACCTGAAGTTTTATCTGGAAGATTTGCTTGATATCCGGGTTGATCTTGTTTTAAAATCTGCACTGAAAGAGAGATTAAAAAATGTGATAATTTCAGAGGCTATTTATGTCTAAGAAAAGGGATATTAAAATTTTAGTTCAGGACATCGAAGAAGATATTTACCGAATTGAAAAATTCACTGAACAGATAAAAAATAAGAAGCAATTTGCAGAAAATGACCTTGTATTTTATGCTGTTTTGAAAGCACTTGAAAATATTGGAGAAGCGGTAAAGCATATTCCTGATGATTTAAAGCAGAGCTACGATATCGAGTGGAAGAAGATTTCAGGAATGAGAGATATAATAATTCACGAATATTTCGGAATCGATGCAGAAATTATTTGGGATATTATTAAAAACAAACTTCCCAAACTGAAAAAAGCCATACAATCAATTAATTCATAATAAATTTTGTCCCTAATATAAGATATAAAAGGCCGGTAACTTTTGACTCCTTTAACACCAGAAATAGAAATAGAAGCAAAAATAGTCATTAAAACATAAGACAACCGAAAATCTCTATTTCTATTGGTATTTCTATTTCTATGATTTAAATTTTTTTTAGAAAATGTTTTCTCCGAAAACAACAGTAACCCAAGCGAACTTGATATATATTTTATCTTTACTGGCGACAGATGACAAACAATGTACAACACCCAACGTGGTGTTGTTGGCCGGCACATATAATTAAAAGATTTTTTTTATATTCAACAATCCGCTATTTCCAACTTCTTCTTCCTTCATTATCAAGTAATTGTCATTGTATTTTAATAATTTAAAATACCAAATTAAATCATACCCGGAACCTAATATTGCTATCGTTAAAAGTATCGATGAAATCATTCCCGGTAAAATCCAAATATATAAAATTAATGCCAACGGGAGAAGAAATAATAATGGCATCATTAAAACAACCTTATATTTATTTGCAGGAATATCAATTTTAGGGGAAATATATACCACCATAAATTTTAGGTTTAATCCTATTTTAAAGTCGGAAAATTTACATTTTGTTAATATAAATAGAGTTAAAACATGTATTAATTCATGTATTATAATAAATAAAATTGGTAATAATAGAACTAAGAAAAGAAATTTCATCATTCCAAACCTAAAATCCAAGGGCTCAGAATACACCCTTGAAATTTTATAAAATATATAGGCGATAAGTGGAGAAATATATAAAATTAATCTTGCAATTGATTTTGTATCAATTCTAACTTCTTGAGAAGATCTATCATTTTGCATTTTTATTCTCCATAAATCACCTTAAAAGATAAAAGAGTAGAACTCAACAGGAGAGACAACAGACGCAAACACATTATTCTATCAGAAATAATATTATCATTAAAATAAAAAATAAATTGGTTATTATATATTCCATAATTTTTCTCTATTAATTATTCAAATTTATTTCCCTTCCTTTTCATTTTTCATAAATAATGCAATTATAAATAATATTGAACCAACTAAAAAACTAACTCCTGCAATATAAAAAGTCAGTTCCGGTTTTTGAAAATTAAGTAATGATGTAAAACCAATAATAGCAAAAAGAGAAGCTAATTGATTAAGTTTTATTTTCTTTATATTATCATATCCTTTTTTTCAATTATATATAAAGCTAAACACTATGTCAAGAACCCGATTAGGCCTTTCAAAAGTGTCAACTAAAAAAGTGTCTCATTATTTCAGGGGAAACGACACTGGTACTTATTCTTATTCGTTTGAATTATTTCCTTCATGGCTATCTATTTTTTTTCTTGATTTTTCATACCATGTCAATCCCGATAAAACGATAGTAACAATAAGCGCGACATGAAATAACCCAAAAATAAAGTAAAAATATACTCCAACAACACCTGAAAAAATGAAATTGATAAAATAAAAATTTTTGTCAAATTTTTTAAAACTCTCTTTTTTCTTAGTAAGAATTTTATAAATTACAAATATCATTATTAGAAATATAAAAAATGAATGACTTATAATTAATTCCATACGATCCTCTCACTATTATCACGTTAAGGTTCTTCTATTTCTTTGCCTATCGTACAGCATAAATATGATGCTGCACCATATACACCTGTTACTAAAACACCAAAGAAATCTGATACTCCAGTACCTAATATATCCAAAGCAATATAAACATTTTCATCTGACCACTTTAATCCGTAATCAGATAAACCACCTCTCGTTGAGTTTAAATTATCAAAGAAAGAGTTTAATTCAAGTAACTTTTCATTAATAAAAGGCTCGAGTAATATTGCATTTAATCCTGCAATCGGGACAGGGGGTTTATTGGCTGATCTGATCTTTGACTTAACTTCCAGGGCGAAATCCCTATTAATTGTTTGTGGAGTTACAACTTGAAAAACAATATTTCCATAAAATTCCCTATAAAGTTCATATTCCTTGTTTTCATTAAATTCTATGGTTGGATTAATATCCTTTATTTTCATTAATATATTATAGGATTCATCGGGAAAGTATCGAATTAGTGAATGAACTTCACCGCTTTTTCTGTACTGATGATAAGTAATTCCAAATATCTTTTTATTATTTTCATAAATGATTATTTCAGACATCCGATGACTTTTGCTGTCTTTTGTAATTGTTTTAAATTCAATTAAATCTTGATTTATAGTTATTCCTTGAACATTTACGACTCTTCCTTGTTCATTATATTTTGCAATAACGGTATTTTTCATTATTTGCATTTCAGGATTAACATTATATATTATATCCTGTTCCGCCAGTTCATCATAGTAATTATACCATTCAAATCCCGCTTCTCTCAAAGCAGAAACTAATTCTTGAAAAACAGGATTATTAATTCCACTATCATCATTATTTGTAATAATTGAATTAGTTTGAATTCTCTCAGTTAAATTACTATGTGGTTCGACAGGATTAACTGCATAATCGCACCCGGAGAATAAAGCAACGACTAAAATTAATATAAAAGTTAATATAAATGCTCTTTTCATTTTTCTTTTTCCTAGGTTATTATAACCTGTTTTATATTTATTTTCAAGAAAATTTATTTTTTTACAAAGAACCCTTGACACCCTTTCTTCCCGGTGAATACTCTTTTTTTTAATTTAAAAGAGTATCACCGATAGAAAAAGTCCAATATGAATTGTTGAAAGATGAGATGCCATCTTATGCTTTAGAATGTTTAATACAATATGACTTAACTTTAGAAATGTATGTATGTATGTATGTATGCAAACATGCTTCTAACTTCCGGTTATTATGTATAAAATCCAACGACAATTCCTCCGAAATAAAAAATATCAAAATCACCGCAGATTATAACACAATCCCCCTAACCATGTCAAGGAATTTTTTAGGATAAAGTGCCGGATTCTTATTTCTTATAATGGGATTTTCTGAGATAGCCTTTGTCGGAGGAAAAGGCCGGTACCTTATGACTCCTTTAACACCGGAAATAGAAATAGTCTTTAAAACATAAGACCGCCGAAGCCGTCTATTTCTATTGGTATTTCTATTTCTAAGATTTAAAAATTTAAATATTTTCATCCCGTAGGGATAGAACGCTTTTCGCCCACCATTTCAATGGTGGGAGATAATGTCAAAAGATAATTATCGCGAAGTTCAAAATATCAAATTAAATCCATTTAATAATAATATAATGATATTTAATCAAAAAATATGAAATTCATTTCAAGAAATAGGTAAGAGGCCGGCACCTATTAAAATAAAATACCCCTTGACTTTTTCGTATAAATTATGTATACTTATTTATAAGTATTATATATTTATACGGGGGCAATATGAAAAGTAAGCCGGATGAACTTGTAAATTTTCTCAGAAGGAATGGAGGGATAGCGCGGTTTTCGGAGATACTGGAAGCGGGATTTCATCCGGATTCTCTCCAGGTTCTTGAGAAGGAAAATAGAGTTGAAAAAATTTCGTGGGGACTTTACAAGCTGTCTGATTATGAATTCGGGGAACATTCAGATATTGTTATCGCATCTCTTCAAGCTCCGCGAGGAGTTATCTGCCTTCTATCTGCCCTGTCTTTTCATGAAGCAACAATTGAAATCCCTAAACATGTTGACATGGCAATTCCCCAAGGGAGTCATACTTATAAAATTAAGTATCCTCCTGTAAAGTTTTACCGTTTCAGCACTAAAACATGGGAGGCCGGTTTTGAAGAACATATAATAGATAGCAATAAAATTAACATTTATAATCTGGCTAAGACCGTTGCAGATTGTTTTAAATTCCGTAATAAGATCGGGATTAATATTGCCCGGGAATCTCTTAAGGTTAGCATTATTGATAAGAAGATAAAACCTCTGGAAATAATAAAATATGCAAAGCTTTGCCGGGTTGACAATATTATAAAACCGATACTGGAGACAATAATTTGAAAAAGAGCGTTAAAAATCTACCTGAATCGATAAAATCACGTCTTATGAATAAAAATGATATTAAACATGCACCGGAGAAACTATCTGAAATCGCCCATGAAATAGAAACATTTCTTATAAAACCACTTAATGCAATTAATAAAAACCTAAAATTCAATAAGGTTTGGAAACATCCCGGTCCCTGGAAAAATAAAAAGTAAAGCGATGTACAGCACCCAATGTGGTGCTTGTCGGCCGGCACCTTATTTAATAACAGCGATCTTCCCTTTCTTCTCATCTCCTGCAGTGTCAGTAATCACATACAGATACACTCCGGACGCAATGCTGATTCCTGCTTCGTTCTTGAGGAACCAGTGATACTCCATCAAGTCCGGGTATGCTGTTAAAATCAAGTCGCCCTGGATGGTGTAGATCATGATCTTCGCGTTCCTGGTCAGGTTGTCAAACACAATATAATCCACACCCTGCCCTGGCTTATATGGATTCGGGTACACCTTCACATTGGATAAATCTTCAGCAAATATCTTTTTCCCGGTAAAATCAATTGTCTGGTGTTCCTGGAAGTTTACTACGGTAACCGATTCAGGTTTGAAAATATAATTATCCTTTGAAGGAGTTATAATATAAGTTGATCCGCCATTTAAATCATTAAAGGAATACTGACCGTCATCCGCTGTTACAAATTCATCCGATCCATCCCCTGACAACGTTATGGTTACACCTGATAACGGCTTCCCTTTTTCCGTGACTGTTCCTGAAATATCACAAAGGACATCAGGGCTATCTTTTGCAGTAACCGGATCCCCGGTTGCGGGGGCACCCCAATCGTCATCTTTGCACTCGAAGTAATATGAATAATCCAAACCGCAATCCAGGTTAATATATGTATAAGTATATTCCTTCCCATCAGAATAAGTTGTATCTCCCGAATTCGTTTCTGTCATTGTGAACGGGCTCCCGGGAATCTCTGTCCCCCCTTTCAGAATATGAACCTTGGGATAACCGGCGTAGGGCGGTTCATTATCTGCTTGAGTGTATATTACCCTGAACTCGAATGAATTGGGATAACCTGATGAATCCGGATTAACTCCATCTGTTTCAAATCCCGTTGCCCCGCTCCAGCTCAAAACCGGATTGACTGTAAATCCGGAATGTTCCCAGTAAATTATCCCGCCAAAAGTAGTTCCTGAAAAGAAATCTTTATATCCGTCATTATTAATATCAACAAAATTAACAAAATAATTATCTCCAATAATTTTAATCGAGAGAAAATCAT
>JAQVHJ010000089.1 GCA_028696285.1 bacterium | reverse complement strand
ACCTTTTATGGTCATATAACACAGGATATCCTTATACCCCGGATAAGGGAGAGACCAATACCGGAAGACAACCTGATTATAAGAAGGTTGATGTCAGTATGTGGAAAACCCTGCAAAAGATGGAATACTTAGGCGGCCGCTGGGATGTTTATCTGACTATTTATAATGTTTTCAATACACCGAATATTGCAAGTATTGATTCACACAGAGAGGCCCAGGAATTCGGTTCACCGAGAAATGCAATTGCAGGTATAAGAATCAGATGGATGTAGAGGAAACTTTAACCTACTGAAAAAGGAGGCTGCAGTGGGAAGCTTTAAAGATTTTATTTTAGTACAGTACTTCTTAAAAGGCGGAATCATGATGATCCCGCTACTTATTCTTTCTATTATCTCCCTTGCGATTTTCATTGAGAGATTAATTGCGTTTATCCGCGCAAGAATAGATACACAAGAATTCATGTTAATGATAAGAGAGGTTATTGAAGGTGGAAACCTTGATGAAGCCATCGAGATATGCGATATGCATAGAGGTCCAATCGCTGCCATTATCAGACAGGGAATCATTCGATATGACCAGTTAAAAAGATCCTCTACAATTAAAGCGCGAGCAGTAAATAAGAGGGATATGGTCGAGAAGACCCTTGAGAATGCCGCAACCCAGGAACTTTCATATCTTGAAAGGGGCCTGGTATGGCTTGCAACAATAACAAACCTTGCCCCAATCCTCGGCTTCCTCGGGACTGTTACCGGTATGATCAAGGCGTTTGAAGCGCTGGCCAAGTCAGGTTTGGGTGACCCGACCATTGTTGCGCGTGGTATTTCCGAAGCGTTGATTACAACAGCATCAGGCCTTCTCATAGCGTCTCCGACTATTATTTTCTATAACTACTTCATTAATAAAATAGATAATTTTGTTCTCGAGATAGAAGATTCGGCAGTTGATCTGCTGGATGCTTTTGATAACCTGGAACAGGGAATAAAAACTGTAGCGTCAGAGGATGCAGAATGAAAGTAAAAAAGAAGCGAAAAATAGATGCGTCTATTCCGTCAGCTTCAATGTCCGATATTGCATTTCTCCTGATCATCTTTTTTATGGTCAGTACAGTATTTAATGTTGATATCGGAATCAATTACGATCTTCCCAATGCAATTAAGCCGGATGTAATTATTGACAAGCTTAATCTGCATGTTACAATTCCAAACCAGGAAAATCCCGGGCAGAAAGTTGAAAAGAATATGGTACTCGTAGAAGGAGAACCCGTCAGAATTGAGGATTTGAAAAATCAGATTTTGAAGATGAGAGCAGAACGGCCGGATATTTATTATGTCGTTTTAAAGGCCGACGAAGCGGTTCCCTTCAGCATCATTAACCGGGTAATGACAGAGATCAAAGAGACTAAAATAACGAAGTTGAAGCTGGCTGCTGAATTTAAAAGCACAAAATAACACAGGTAAAAATGAAAGTTAAAAAGAAGACAAAAGTAAATCCTGATATATCCTCAGCATCAATGTCGGACATTGCATTCCTTTTAATTATTTTCTTCATGCTTACCACGGTTTTTTCTCAGGAACAGGGGTTGAATTACAGAATACCCGAGACAGTAAAACCTGTAACTGAAGAGATGAGAAATATAGAGATATTAGTTCAGGAAAACGGGACTCTTGTTTTTCAGGGTAAGACTATTCCTTACGAGCAGATAAGAGATATTGCAATTGCAAGGAAAGCTGCGAATCCTGAGATTTTTGCAGTTTTAAAGGTTGAAGAGAAAACGCCGTATGGTTATATTGTAAATGCGATGGACGAACTTCTTGTTGGCGGTATTGAGAATATTGCATTTGTTTCTGCGGAGTTAGACCTCGAAGACGCGGTAAGAACTCCGTAGTTTTATTGTTCTGTCTAAGGACTTTGCGGTGTTATTTAAATAACTATGGCAAAGTTTAAAAATTTTTATTTTATAATAGAGAGAATTACCTCAAAAGTATTTGGGAAACTCTGTATTTTATTTCGTATCATGAAAAATAGAGATCCTAAAATTTTCTTCCTTTAAACACGTAAATACTAATTGAAGGAAGAAAATAAAAAGGAGAAAACTATGGATCCAACTTACAGACTTAAATTACATTCACCAAAAACATATAATCGAAACCTGATGATTTCCGCGATAGGAGCTTTAGTTCTCCATTTAGTCTTCGGAATTGCAATTCGCGGATGTGAATCAAGAGCAGTATCAGTCGCACCCCCTCCCCCGACGAAATATGTCGAGGTTGAACTCTATGAACCGCCTCCACCCCCTGAAACACCGCCTCCACCCAAGACAAGGCAGATTAAGAATGTTAAGATAGTCCAAAAAATGGAATATGCAATCCCTAAGGTTGACCCGAAATTAATCGAAACCGAACAGGTTGTTCAAATGGTCGCTCCGCAGAAACCTGCTGAAACGAATATTAAGGTTGTCTCTTCAAAGGAAGCATCCGGAGATACCCGGGCAGCCCAGCTTCTTCATAAGGAGATCCCGACTTATCCGAGGATTGCCAGGAAGATGGGCATTGAAGGAACAGTTGTACTTCAGATTATTGTTGATGAAGAGGGAAATCCGAGAAGCGTTGAGTTACATCAATCCAGTGGTTCTGAGATATTGGATGAAGCTGCTGTGCGCGCCGGGAAAAAATGTAAATTTGTTTCAGCGATGAATAACGGGAAGGCAACAGAATCGGGCGTTCTTCTCTATTATAAATTCATTCTCAAAGGCGAAGAGATCGTTATTGAGTAATGATAAAAATTTAGATCATCAGGTTTAACTATGAAACTTGCCGGAAAACAGAAAAACATCCTGATAGTTGAAGTAATATTCCTTGTAATTGGTTTGCTTCTCCTTGTAAGTGTAGGGGGGAGTAAGGGCGAACCGACGACAGGGATTAATTTTGAAGAAGTGAATAAAAATTTTACGGGGATGGAAGAGTTATTATCTTCATTGAAAACGACTTATACAAGTAAGTTTTCCAAGATTCTTGTTAAAAACAAGGAAGATGAATTAAATAATCTTAAGAAAGACATTTCTCCTGATTCTGAAGAGATAAAACTGATTGAAATAAACGGAAAAGTAGAGAATATAGAGATAGAAGTAAATAACTATACGTCTAAACTTAAATTTGCGGAAGACAACGAGAAAAAATATAATGAATTAAACAGTTCCTTTGATACATTTAAAAAAGACAACAGCAAGGATATTGCCAAGTTTAAAAGTGTTAAAAACAACACTAAGAAGGTTGAAGACAAACTTAAAGAGACTCAGGTATTATTAGAAAAGGTTAATACTTTAGACGATTATTCTGTTTATGATGAGATATCAAAAAATAATTATACAATCCAGATTTTAATGGAAGAGTTGAATAAGGATTTATCAAATCAAAAAGCCATTATTTCAAAGAAGGAGACGGAAACAAAGGTTGTCACCCCACCCCCGGTTAAGGATCCCACTCCACCTGTCGTAGAGGATAATCCTTTTGATACTCCTCCTCCTCCCCCGCCTCCTCCACCAAAGGAGAAGAAGGTGACGGAAGAAAAGCAGGCGGAATTACTTAAGCAGCCTTCGGACAGTGAGATAAATTATCCCTCTAAGTTCAATGGCGGAAATCCCTGCATGGTAGAAGTAAATATTGACAAGACCGGCAATGTAGTAAGCACGAAGGTTTATATCCCAAGCGGGAATGATGAATTTGATAAATTCTGCGAAGATATAGCAAAAAAAATGTTTAAATTTAAACCTGCGGAAAAGGTTTATGACGATGGTTCATCGGAAAAAGTGGAATCGACAGCAATTTTACCGTTTAAACCGCCGTCAAAATAAATAATAGAGAGAGAGAAATATGTTTAAATTAAAAGGAATAGCGCTGATATTATTTATGGTGTTAATTACATCATTTGTTTTCAGTTCAGAATTTCCGAAGAGCAGTTCAAATGATTTTGATAAGGATATTGTGTTTGTGGTAGACAGAATTGAAATTCCTTCGGGTACTGATGCTTATTATTATATCTATTACTTCAAAGTTTTCATTCGCAGTTTAAAACTTGATATGCCTTCAGGGGCGGATAAAAATTATCATGCAAATTTATATTTAAAGATAAAGGTAACAGATACAAAATCAGGGAAGGAGGTTTTGGCCCAGGAATTTAAAAGACCTCTAACTGCCGCCACGATTTCAAACGCTTCTTTTCATGTTGAATATTTCGGTGTTGAATTGAAGCCGGGGACATATAAGGTAGAAGTAGTGATTTTAGATACTTTCGCGGAAAGTGACGGTAAGGTTCCGGAAGGAACTAAACAGGCTGTATTTACAGATGATTTGAATCTATACCCAAGGCAATCTACTCTTTTAATTAGCGACCCGATATTGACAGCAAAACCTATCGAAGCGGCAAAGGGAGGATCACAGGATTTTGTAATTGGTTCATTATATGTCTATCCTAATGTTGATCATATAACCGGGTCAAGCCTTCCTTTTGGATTATTTTTTACAATCAATAATTTAAAGATGATCAATGGAAATGCCAGGATTGAGATTGAGTACACCTTGAAAAAGGACGGCGCTGTATTTTTCTTTATCAAAGAAGTATTGGATGCTCAGTTCCAGGATATTATTCACGCGGTTAATCCCGGCCGATTTGCATCAGTATATTCATTGAACCCGGGAACCTATTCATTAGAAGTGAAAGTCCTTGATATGAACGGAACAACCAGCTCAACAAAAGAAATTTTAATTAATCTTTCTAAATAAATAACAGGGGGAGAGAATGGAGCAAAATCAGCATAAAGAAGAATTAATGCATGAGATTGATAACCACAGAAAGACTTTAAAGATTACAACAAATGTACTCTGGTTCCTGATCATTGCAATAGGGATATCAGGAACATATCTCTTTTTTAAATTCATGGAAAGATCGCAATACTATTCAAATATCTACGGAGCAACACAAGACGGTGTAATGGAAAATAAATTCGGAAAGATTATCTATGAAAAGAAGGGTATAGAAATAATTATTAATGAGAAAGGCGAGACGATAGAAAATGTTGCTGAGTGGTCTAAAAAGAACTACTTCAAATACCTCTATCTTGGAATATTAATGGTTGCTGTGACAGTAGGGTTAATTGCCTTCCTTATTAATATTAATAAAAACCTCATGAAAAGAAAAGTTCATCTCGAATTCAAACTCGAAAAATTAAAATATGAAGGCATAACTGCCGCAGAAGACTGGGAAAAGAAACATCCTCTTTAAAAAAAAGGGACGGTTCTTTCATTTTTTACAAAATCCCCTGTAACTAACGATTTGTTGGGACATCGATTTCCGGCTTAAATTTAATATTCCATCCAATTTTTTCTTAAGATTTTTGGAAAACTAATTTTTAATATCAATTCAAAAAACTAAAAAATTCCTTATCTTCCTTTAAATAAAATTGTCAGACTTACGTAGATATAAATAAGGACGGGGCAGAAAAAAAGGAGGGTAAAGAGATGTCAGACTCAACAAGAAGAGAAAAGGCCAGAAAGTATAACCGAAATATTCTGATTGCTGTTTCGGTTGCAGTGTCACTGCATATTATTATTGGTTTCACATTAAAAACAATGGGTGATGGTGGTCGAGATTATCCGGATTTTAATAAGTATATAAGATCACATCCGGATACAACAATAATTTATCTCACGCCGAAACTAAAAACAGATCCTTTACCAATCCCGGATAAAATAAAGGTAGTAAAACCTGTTCCCGAACATTCAATTCCCGTTGTTACAATTGATGATTTTCCTGATTTTGGCGATTATGACGGGTTTTCAGATCCGATTATAGGAGAATTACCCTCGGGTGATACAACAGTTGTTTATCCTCCTTCGAGTGATACTGCGACAGGTGAGATTCATAGTTCTGCAATGTTATATAAGGAAGCTCCTGAGTATCCAAAGCTTGCGATGAAGATGGGAATTGAGGGTACTGTGATTTTATATGTTGATATTGACGAACAAGGGAAAATATCTGAAATTTCAATTTATCAGACAAGCGGTTCTGAAATATTAGATGAAGCAGCGACTCGTGCTGTTAAGAAATCAATTTTTTCACCTGCAATTAATAATGGAAAGGCATTGAAAAGCAGGATGAAATTGACCTATAAGTTTATTTTAAAAAATAATTCATATATAATTGACGAAAGTTTTGAATAGTAACGGGCTATTTTTTATAAGGAATCGGGTCTATTATTCCTGCTTCTTTAAATGCCTTTAACCGGAGCTTGCAACTTTCACATTTTCCGCAAGCAATTCTTGAATTTTGGTAGCATGACCACGTTAAATGGAGGGGAGCCTTGAGACGGATACCCTTTTTAATGATTTCGGATTTTTTCAGATTGATTATTGGAGTAATGATTTTTATCTTTGACGAAGGGCGTGTTCCGAGGTTTACAGCTTTATTCATTGCCTTATAAAATTCCGGCCTGCAATCGGGGTATCCGGAAGAATCTTCCCATACCGCGCCGATGTAGATATATTCTGCTCCGACAGATTCTGCAAATGCGGAAGCAATGGAAATGAAAATTCCGTTTCTGAACGGGACATAAGTGTCCGGGATGCCGTCTATTCGCGATTTTCCAAGGTTCTTTGAAAAATCTGTCAGAGAAGACCCTCCGATTATTTTCAGAAAATCTGATTTAAGAATGATTTTATTTTTAACGGAAAAGAATTTTGCTATTTCATTGAATGCTTTAAGTTCACGCTTTTCAGTTCTTTGTCTGTAAGAAAAGTGAAGGAAGAAAACCTCTGAATGCTTTATAACGGCTTCTGCTGCAGTAATGCAGGAGTCCATTCCACCGCTGAGCAGGACAACAGCCTTCTTTTTACTTTTCATCTCTTTCTCTCTGTTCCCGGCCAGATGATTTTATGGATCTGGAGATTTAATTTTAGATTTAGTCCTGAATTTAAAATCCAATCAGAAATTTCAGAGAATGAAACATTATCCCTGACAGGGGAAATCAATACGATAAACTTTTTCTCAAGATTAAATTTTTTTATTTGCTTAATACTCCATAAAAAATCTTTTCTACCGGTTACTACGAATTTAATTTCATCTGTTTTTTTTAAATATTTAAGATTATTTAGGTTATTCTTTTTATTCATTCCGGACGCCGGTGTTTTCAGGTCGAGTATAATATGAACTTTTTTTGGAACCTTATCAATTAAGATGCTTCCGTTTGTTTCAAGGGAAACTTTATATTTATGCTTTAGTAATTTTTTCATTAAAATATAAACTTCGTCCTGAACCAGTGGTTCGCCACCCGTAATTAAAAGATTATTAATATTAAAGCGAGAAACTGATTTTAGAATGTCTTTGATTTCAAATGGAATGAATTCTTTTTTAGAATATTCTGTATCACAGTATGTGCAATTAAGATTACAACCGGATAACCTGACAAAAATGAAAGGAAGCCCTGCCTGAATTCCCTCACCTTGAATGCTTTTAAAAATTTCACAAATTAACATGTTGTTACCGGTAATATGCTGCAAGGTTATTTTCGTTCTCCCAAACCTTCACTTTTAAAACATGAACGTCATTTGAAGTCAGTTTTATTTCTATTTCATCAAAGATAAACCGTGCTATATTTTCTGTAGTTGGATTTTTTGTGTCAAATGGTTTCAGTTCATTAATAAATTTATGATCCAGTTCATCAATGACCGATTTTAAATATGATTTAAGTATTTTAAAGTCTATTAACATTCCCTGATCATTCAGCTCGTTCCCTGAGACAGTGACCTTGACTACCCAGTTATGCCCATGGAGCTGTTCACATTTTCCGTTATAATTCCGAAGCTGATGGGCTGAAGAGAAATTATCGGAAACAGTTACTTCAAACATAAATTTTATCCTCCGGAAATGAAAGGATAGATTATAACTTCATCGTTATTATTGAGTTTATAATCTATACTTTGATTTTCTTTGTTAACCATTATAAACATGATCATTTTTAAGGGAACATTACATTTCTCAAGAAG
>JAQVHJ010000088.1 GCA_028696285.1 bacterium | reverse complement strand
TAATGGATTTGACAACCTTATTAACCGGAATGAAGAGTACGATAATATTTACAATAATCACTTTGGTGTTTCTAATATTAATTCATTTAACTTCAGGCAAAGGGTATCAGCGGGAAGAGATACCGGCCATATCCTAAAAAAGGAGGTAATCATGCGAAGAGCATTAATTTCATTCTTGTCGATTGCAGTAATTCTCCTGTTCTCTCTCTCCACTTTTGGAATGGTAGAGGATGTTCAGGTTAACACATTGAGTAATGGCCTGACCATTCTAACGAAGGAGATACACAACGCCCCTGTAATTTCAATGTATGTATTTTACGGGGTTGGTTCGATTAATGAATACGGAAGGATCACGGGTATTGCGCATATTGTTGAGCATATGATGTTCAAGGGCAGTAATAATTACGGACCGAATGATATTGATAAACTAATCAAGTCCGTCGGCGGGTCACATAATGCGTATACCACTTTTGATTATACCACATACTACATTAATCTTCCATCCAACGCAATTGAGATAGGGTTGATGATAGAAGCGGACCGTATGGGAAATTCCAAGATGGCTGCGGAGGATTTTGCCACGGAGCGTTTTGTTATAATGGAAGAGCGCCGTATGCGTACGGATAACTCGCCTTACGGAACGTTCTGGGAAAGATACGGTCAAATTATATTCCCGAGACATCCATACCGTAATCCGATAATAGGTTACATGCCTGACATAGAAAGGATTACCATAGATGAAGTAAAGGAATTCTATAAAAAATATTACCAGCCGAATAATGCTACGGTAGTTCTTGTCGGTGATTTTGAAACGAAGGATATTCTCACAAAGGTTAAGAAATATTTCGGGAAGATACCCAAGGGTCCCAAAATCCCCAAGACACATATCCCCCAGGAGCAATTGAAAGGCGAGAGAATAATAAAGCTCAAGGATGTCCGAAATAAATATTATTTAGGATATTATTCCTTCCGGATCCCGACGTATGATTCGGATGATTTTCCCATACTCCAGACTATCCCTTTAATAATGGCTCGTTCGCATACCGCAAGATTGGAAAAATTAGTTAATGATGGTCTTGCATTGGCAACCAGTTCAAATGCTATGGGTGGAAGGGATCCGAGAACAATCATGTTTCTCATGTACGGGAAATCTGAAGAAGACCTGATGAAGTGCGAGGAGTTCCTTTTCCAGGAGATTGAACGGCTGAAGAATGAACCGGTAAGTGATATTGAGCTGGAGATTGCGAAGAATACTCTTGAAGCTGATTATGCATTTTCGGTTCAGGATGCTTCCAGTATAGCAGAGCAGATAGGTTATTTCCATACTATTTATGAGTTGGATTATCTTAAAACGATCAGGGATAAGTATAAAAATATTACAAAAGCCGACATTCAGCGTGTCGCGCAAAAATACCTTGATAAAGATTATGTAATTAAAGGTTATTTATTCCCTGATACTTCGGGAAAACTGCCTTCGACCCAGGGTTCAAGTGTTGCCCTGGATGAGAATAGCCATGGTAAATTTTATGATCCAAACATAGGGTCTAAGATTGATTTAAGAAAATACATTCCGAAGGAACTGGACTATAAAATAAAATTAAAAGATAAGATAGTCCGGAAAGAGCTCCCGAACGGCGCAGTGATTTTAGCGATGCAGAATACTAATTTTGATATTGTATCAATCAAAGGAACTCTTCATTCCGGCCCGGGTTTTGATGTTCCCGGGAAGACCGGGCTGGCAACACTTACTGTTGCATGCCTTGAGTACGGCACAACTTCTTTGAACAAGGAACAGATAGATCTAAAGAAAGATTTAATCTCACTACGCGGCGAGATTGATACGGGAATGGAGACTGTTACATTCAATTATTCAATGATAAGCAGCAAGTACGATGAAGCGATGGGTTTGATCTCTGATTTTATTATAAATCCATCTTTCCCGGAGAATTATTTTGAACAGGAAAAATCGAATATCTTGATGTATCACATGCAGATGGCTCAGGACCCGGAAGATGTCATGGAAAAAACATTCAACCAGCTTCTTTATGGAGCGGGTCATCCATATTCAAGAATGAAGTACGGGACTATTGAAGATTTCCAGAAATTAACCGTGAATGATGTAAAGGAATTCCACAAGAAGAATTATGGTCCGGAACATCTGATCATTGCAGTGGTCGGTCCTCAATCTCTGGATGAATTGATCTCTGTTGCAGAGAAGTATTTTGCTAAATGGCCGAAATCAGGGAATCTCAATGAGATTAACTTCGGTGACATTGAACCGTTAACTGCACCGCGTGAAGAGCATGTAAGCTTACCGGGCAGGAGTCAGACATATATCAGAATGGGCTGGCCCGGGATCAAGATTAAGGATGAAGATTACTATCCGTTATTCATGCTGAATTTCATTCTGGGCGGCGGGTCCCTATCGTCAAGATTGGGAACTGAGATCAGGGTAAAGTCAGGAATGGCTTATTCCGTTTATTCTTACATGCACCCGAGAACATTTAAGGGTTCGCTCAATGTAGTTCTGAATACAAAAGCGGGAAATGAAGAACAGGTTAAGGCGAAGATCCTTGCAGTAATAAAGGATGTAATAGAAAAAGGTGTGACTGATGAAGAGTTCTTTGTCGCACAGCAGTTCATGATCAATTCACAGCCGAGGTCCCTGGAAACAAACGGGGATATGGTCTCTTCAATTGAGTATATGGAATATATGAATCTTGGCTTGGATTATTATGATACGACAATAGACAGAATTAAGAAAGTTACAAAGGAAGATCTTCAAAGAGTTGCAAAGAAATATTACGATATTAATAATTATGTCTGGGTTACAGTCGGGCCGTAGTATTTCTTGATATAATTTAAAAAAAAGAACTTGGAGCAGGATCCGGAACCGGGTTCTGCTCCTTTAATTTAATGAGGTTATTATGTATGAAGATATTTTGAAAAGAATCTCAAACTTAAGTAAAATAGAAACGATCCTTTTTGAACGTGAGCTTTTTAAGTTTGATAAGGGAATACCGTTTTTTCTGATTTTGAAAGCTTCGACTAAAAAGGGCCGGGATTTATTTTTCGAAACATTAGATATTCATGAGAAAAAATGGTTTGAAGAGAAATTAAATAAATTGGAAGAAGTGAATCCAAAGGAAGCTGAGCAGTCAGGGAAAATAATTGAAAAAATCTTAAATACAATTCCCGAACTGGTTGCTTCCGTAGAAAAGGATGGAAAGAAAATAAAAAAGCAGATAATATCAAACCGCGAGATAATGAAAGCGGGGTTTCATACCAATTTTACGATTTCCGATCAGATGAAGGGAATACCGTTTCCTCCATTGGAGAAAGCTGCTGACCCTGGTCAAAAAATCATTGAACTTCCTGACCCGAAAAAGGTTAAGTTGATGACAAATGATATAATTGATGTCATTGACAAACGCAGAAGCAGGAGAAAATTCACGGATAATCCACTGACACTTCTTGAGTTATCTTACCTGTTGTGGGCAACGCAGGGTATTGAAAAGCTTGTGAATAATAATCACATTTCATTAAGAACCGTCCCATCTGCAGGCGCAAGGCATCCGTTTGAGACGTACTTGGCTGTACATAATGTTTCAGATTTAGACCCGGGCCTCTACAGGTATCTTCCGATTGAACATCAACTTGTATTTCTTGAAAAGATTCCGGAACTTAAGAGTAAATTGAATAAGGCTGCATTTGACCAGAATTTTGTCGGGGAATGCGCAGTAACATTTTTATGGGGTTGTGTTCCGTATCGTGGTGAATGGAGATATACATTAACATCACATAAAGTTATGCTGATTGATATCGGGCATGTTTGTCAGAATTTATATCTTGCCTGTGAATCTATTAATTGCGGTACCTGCGCAGTTGGCGCTTATAACCAGGAAGAGATAGATGAACTCCTTAATCTTGACGGAAAGAATGAGTTTATTATTTATTTAGCACCGGTCGGGAAATTAAACAGAAAAAAGGAATAGAAGAAAGAATTATGTAATGTTGAATAAAGGAACATTACACTTTTATCTATAAACTGAATATATCTCTCTGAACTTCGCAGAATTGTTCTTCTCCATTCACACCCACCGTTAAAACGGTGGGCTAAAAGCGTTCTATCCCTAACGGGATGAAGAATAATATTCGTAATTCGTGATTCGTGAACCGTGATTCGAAATGTAATGCGAAATAAACATTGCATTAATAATATTTTACATTATTAAATTATTCTGAACTCTGCTAAAATGTATCTTTTCATTCACACCCACCGTTAAAACGGTGGGCTAAAAGCGTTCTATCCCCCAAAATTCAACGTTGTTGAATTTTCAGTTCGAGTAATCAGTAAGAGTATGGTTTGCTTCGCAAACGTTATTAAATAAAAGTATTGAATGCTGGTGGTACTCAATTAAGTATCAATTTCTATCTCAATCTCGGTCTGGATTAATATTCATATTTTCATTTCCTTCAGGAGCTGACGGTAAGTAACCCCCGGCTTCAGACGGGGGCTAAGCATCAAACGAATGCTCCCCCTTTAGGGGGAAGGATGGTCGAAAACTCAGTGTCACATTTTCTCAATTGAGAAAACGTGACATCGTAACATGTCATATGTCATGGGCCGGCACCCTATTCCTGTTGAAGTATGGTTCTGAATACTTTTAATGTATTTTCTGAGACTCTCCCTGAAAACGAGATATTTCCTTCATTATATTGAATCAGTATATTATCGGATGAAATGATATTCCTGAATTCATTTATTGAAACGGGAAAAGCCTGTATTTCGGGATATCTGGAATTGGAAAGGATTTTATTGATATGAAGGTTTCTCCTGGACTCAGGAAGTTCAACAGATTTAGAAAAATTATATTGCTTTAAATCAGAATAAATTATTAAATTTCCATTTCTACCAGGGGTAGTTCCTGTATTGTATATTGAAATTACAATGAACAATTCTTTTTGATTTAGTATTTTCCGGAATTGAAGATCAAAGACCACTATCTGATTAGATAATTCCGTTATTAAGGGGAGGTTTTGAGAATAGATGATCGGCGTTCCATTGATATCTGCTGATTTTATATAATTCTCCGGCTTAAAGGAAGATGTTTCAAATGCAACTGAATCCTTGATATTATTTGTCCGCGATAGATTCTCAGGCGTAACTCCTGTTAATTTTGAACCGTTATTTTCTTTTGTATCCTTCTGGTCAGTTTCCAATTTATTCGACGAATTAAAATCGTAATCATCTTTTTGTTGGATATTACCGCCGCTGACAGGAGCGCTTGCGCAACCCAATAAAAAATACATACTCAACACTAAAATTATAAATAGAATTTTCTTTTTCATCATTAATCCTCCCGTTGATTATATTATACATGATTTTTTTCGGGTTTTCAAGGAAAATATAGGGGACAGCCCTTGCGATTATTGCGATTTTTTATTATTTTTTATTTAGAAGGCCATTATATTGTTAAAGGAAGTTGATGCGATACTTCTTAAACGAAAAAAAATACCTTATTTTTCTATATGAAAATGAACAATTTTAAAAAAAAATTTTCATTAGTTAAAGAGCGTTTCAAGCCCTGCTGTACGTTGATTATCCTTTTTTATAGTACTTGAAAATCGCAATAATCGCAAGGGCTGTCCCCTTTAATTTTCTTGATTTTATCAATATTCTATGGTATAATATTTCATAATTTGAAAAAGTGAGATGCGGTATGTTTAAGATTGTTTATGATTACTTTAATGAGAAGTATTTTATGAAGGAGATCTCAAGCGAACAGGAGAAGGAGTTTTTCGAATATTTAAAGGAGAGTGAAACGAAGCATAAGACCTGGCCGGATATAAAATTTTATCTTGGACTTTATTATTTAAGAAAAGGCCTGAAATCGCAGGGATTAAGGAGATTAAAGGAAGCTCTCAAGATAAATCCGAAGTATGTTAAAGTAAAGGAAGTTCAGGCATTTATTCAGGAGAGAGATTCGGGGAAGGGTATTGACATCATCAAGGACCTGGTACGTGAACATTTCATTAAAGGTGAGACGAAGAACAACCTGCTTTTAACCGATTTAATATTTCAATATACCGTTTGCGATAAAGCACAGATAAAATCAAAGATGAATTTCAGTCAATCACCGGATGCATTGCTGTTATTTGAAATTATGAATGAAAAATTTAATATTACGAAGATCAATCAACTTCTCAAGAAATTCACTCTTCAATTCGGATATAAAAAAGCACCCCAGGTTAAGAATGAGGTTATTCCCAAACTTCAGGAGCATATAAAAGATTATCTTAAAAATGAATTTCTCTATGCGCAATATTACCTTAAATTGGGGAACTATCTTCTCGAAGCACTGGAATTAGAAGGCGCGAGACTTTGTTTTGAGAAGTCTGTTCTTGCATTCCCGGATTATGCCAATTATTTCCTTAATCTTTCGAATATTGAATATCACAAAGATAAAATTAAGTTAAGCAAGGAACATTTATACCGCGCATTGAATTTTGACAGGAATTACAGCAAGATTTATACTGTTTTAGGGAGTTTGAACGGGTATTGCGGAGATTACAAGGAAGCGGAGAAGAACCTTCTGAAGGCGATTTCCCTTAATCCGAATTTTCCTGACAGACATTTTAATCTCGGACTTCTCTATTCTGATTTAGGGGAACCGAAAAAGGCAATTAAATATTTCAAGTATGCATTGAAGATCAATCCTCTGTATAATCTTGCCTTGATCAACCTGGGTAGAGCATATTTCGATACAGGCGAGAATAAAAAAGCAGTTGGCATTTTTGAAAAATGCCTTGCACAGGATTTGAAATTTCCCGAGGTTTATTATTATCTCGGCAGTTTAAATTTAAAGTTGAAAAGACTTGATAAAGGGCTTAACTATTTGAAACTTGCCATGAAATCAGATCCTGAATATCCCAATCCTATTGCAGATTTGTGCCTGTATTATCTCAAGAATGACATTGAAACTGCGCGAACATATTTTAAAAAGCTTAAAGAACTCGGTTTTGAAACTATGATCCCAGCGAAATTAAGGAGAAAATTTAAATAATGGGCTTGGAAAAGGTACGTGATTTTCAAATCAATGTTCAGTTAAAGAAGATGCTGACCGAGCGCGGACTTGACACATCAAAGCTGAATATAAGTACAATGGGGGGAACGGTTTACCTAAGGGGGAGTCTTGAATTTTTGCATGCCTCTGAATCGAAGGATAAGGCATACCATGACTGGAAGGCAAAACGCCTGCGATTTCTGCATGACCTCGAGACAGATATAAAAAGATTGCGCGGAGTGAAGTATGTCCGGTTCCAGTTGACCGATTGGGAGAAGGACGGGGATAAGTGGGTTGAGAGGAAATATTAATTTTATCTTCTCCTGCTTTTGATGACAATACAAATAGTGTTAATTTTAAACAAATTTTTTATGTTTTCCCTCAGATAATTTTTAAAATTTACCAATTGAAAATTATTTAGTGCTACGTTTGACTCATTCAACGATTATATTAAAAATTTGAATTATTTTACAAAAATTTGAAATATTAATTAATTATATTAATTAAACATATTAAACTAATTATCCTATTATAGGGAACTCCATATTATTGGCATAAAGATTGCTGTTTAAGTAATGGTTTAGGTACAGTTTTAATAAAAAAATAAATAGAAGGAGAGTTCTATGAATTTTTTAAGGTCTTTTAAAATTGCATTTATTTCCGTTTTTTTGCTGAGTTTAATAGCAATTCCGATAGGAGCATTAGCTGCGAATCCCGGGGACATCGTAATTAACGAAGTATCTTGGTCCGGCACCACTGCAAGTACCTCAGCGGAATGGATAGAGTTCTATAACACAACAGCTTTTGATATTGATATAGCCGGGTGGTCAATCTACGGTGCAGACACGGGGGTTTGCCTGAATTTCTCTGCAGCGGACGGCAGTACCACTACAGTAGTTCCCGCAGGCGGATACTTGGTTTATGCAAACGGAACAAATAACTTCAGTTCCGGAGCCACTGAAGAGATTTGGGATGCAACGATAGGATTAAATGACTCAAGTCCCGGTTCATTGATTCTTTATGA
>JAQVHJ010000087.1 GCA_028696285.1 bacterium | reverse complement strand
CAATATCACGTTACTGAGACCCGGGTGAAGACAGAGCGGGATTCTTTTATTGATGCAGCAGAAGAATTTTCTTCAGGGTATAAGAAAAAGACGAAATTGAATTTAACAGATGAGTTTTATTTTATTGAGTCATCCGGACTTGAGAAGGAGATTAACAGTATATTTACAGAGATTTATAAGAACATAATATTTGATGGTGTTTCATTAGAAGATATCGTAATACTCTGGAATCCGGATTCTACTCTTCGTGAAATTATATTGGAGAAATCGAAACTCTACGGAATTCCTGTTGAATTTTACGAGCATTTAGAGGAATATCTTCCCCTTAAACGGTATCTCATTGAAATTTTGCAGTTGATAAGGGGGTACCCATCTGCAGATAATTTAATGCTGATACTGAAGGATCCTATTTCAGAGATTCCAATTGAGTCTGTTGAGCAGTTGGAGATCGAACTGCAGAATAACTATTTCCAACTTGATTGCACCAGTTTGATCAAACACCTTACCGATAACAGACAACCGGATATGGAAGCAATTCTGGAGTTCTTGAAAAAGGTCGAAAATATAAATATTGAATTGACAAAAGCTTCGAGTTTAAGTGCGGGTATAAATGTATTTAAGGAGTTATTCCTTAACGAATTCAATCTGTTAAATAATAAAAGGCTTTTATCAATTAACGGGACATATCAAAATTTCAAACTGATAAATAATATAATTAAGAATTTCAAGGTATTATTAGAGTTCAACGAGATTTCGGAACAACCTGATATTTCGAAAGAAGAGATTATTGAGAGCATGATATCGGTTATTTCAAGTGTTATTATACCTTCGATCAGAAATAATTTCAAAGGAGTAAGGGTAATTGACTTTTCATCAGCGAGGGAGATGCACTTTGAGTATGTTTATATTATCAATCTCGGGGAGAATACCATTCCTGCTCCGGGAAAAATAAATCCGTTCTTTTCATATTCAGAGATATTGGAGATAAACAAAAAACGACCGAGAACATTTTTTGAACACACTGAAAAGGTTTTAGGTGACAGGTACTTATTCTACCTACTTTTAAAGACAGCAAGAAAACGTATGTACTTCTGTTATGACAAATATAACGAAGACGGAGTGCCGCAGAATATCTCCCCGTTCATACATGAGATGAAGAAGATTGTTTCAGAGGAATATTATGAAAAGCACGTTTCTTTAACCACACCTGATAAAATAATCCCGGAATTACCTGAAATATTTAACATGCCTGATTTTAACCTGAGGATCATTTATAATCTTTCCAATACATCGTCCCCGATCTATGGTTATCTTCAAAAATTCTCAGATGATGACCTCTTTAATATGTACAGAATTTTAACTAACCGCATTTTTACATTTAAAACCACGTTGAATGAAAATAATAAAAAGATATTAAAATCATTTAATATAATTATGGATCAGACAAAACTGACCTCATATCTCGGGTGTCCTTTCCAATTTTTTATTTCGCAAATTCTGAAGGTTCAACCGATTGAAACCGGCGCAGTCCCCACAAGATCCGGAGAAAACGTACATAAAATACTTGATAGTATTTTTAAGAAGTTAAAGAAAGCTGGGAGTTTCCCGGTGAATAAAATTACCGCGAATGAACTTGAAAAGATGTTTAATGAAATATTTGAAAATTTCCCGGGGAAATTTGCCCCCGGCGCTCCTCCGTATTATGAGTTTCTTGAACGAGAAACAGTCAGAAAGAATCTTTTAAAATTCATACGTTACGAATATGTATTTTTAACTAATCGGAGTGAATTCATCCCGGAATATTTTGAAGACAAGATAGGATTTGAAGATGTTTTCCTGATCAATTATAAGGATGTTCAATTCAGGTTTGGAGGTAAGGTTGACAGGATAGACAGTAATGGTGAAAGTTTAATAGTCGGAGATTATAAGTACAGTAAAATAACCAGGAATCAGCTTGCAAAAAATATTGTTGACGGGATACAATTTCAGATTCCGCTTTATATCTATATGGTTCAGGAGAAATTCGGGAAGGATGTCATAGGCGGAGAATTAATAGGAATTAAGTCCCAGGTAAGAAGCAGTATTTTTGATAATAGTTATAAGTCCTTGATTGAGAATAAAAAGGTTAAATATTTTGATTTTAAGAGTATGAATGAATTTTATGTTGCAAAAGCAACGGCTTTGTATAACATGATACTTTCGGGTGATTTTAGTATTTCACCGATAGACCCGAAACATCCGTGTGATTATTGTCCGTCGTCAAATATCTGCCGGTTTAAATTGTATGATTGGGAAGAGCCTTCAGAAGTAAGACAATTAAAATTTGAGGTGAAAGATGGGGTTGACTGAGAAACAGAGAAAAGCGATTGAATCCGATAATAAGAAAGTTCTCGTGTCAGCAGGAGCAGGGACAGGAAAGACGACTGTTCTCGTGGATAAATATTTACGTTTTGTCCTAAAGAATAAATTCCCGGTTGACAGGATATTGTCAATTACATTTACAGAGAAAGCAGCGCAGGAGATGAAGGAGAGGATATTTGAGAAATTGCTTGAGACGGGGGATTTTGAATTGATTGAAAAATTTAATCAGTCGTATATTGGCACTATACATGGTTTCTGTTCAAGGATTTTGAAGGAATTTGCCTTGGAAGCAGGGATTGACCCGGAGTTTAATGTCCTGATCTACCCTGAAATAATCACGGAAAAAATTTTCGATGATGTTTTTAACAATGCATTTACTTTAGACGATAAGGATATAATTAATCTTCTTTTTAATAATAAGCTTAAGAATATCAAGAAATCAATCCTTGACGTTTATGATAAATTGCGTACAGCAGGCTTATCTCCTGAGGATTATTTACAATCAAATTCTGACACCTTGAATCCCACAAGGAGTTTTACGGAATTTACTGAGTATATAAGCAGGTTTTTACAAACATGGAGAGGTTCTTCTGAAGCTGTAAAGAAATACCCTAAGGATTTTGAACTTATTTCAGAGTTATCGAATGACTGTAAGGATATCCTTAAAAAGGACCTTCCGGAATTTGAAGAAATATCTGTACTGAATGAATATATATCCCAAATTACATATCAGGGAAAAAGTGATTTTAAGATAGATTACCAGGGACTAAAAAGAATCTTCATACAATTTAAAGATGAGTATTATGAATATTATTCCAAAACCGTTTATCTTCCGCAGTACATCAAGCTTCTGAATTTATTCAGCGTTTCGTATGAAGAAGAGAAAGCCCGGCTCAGCTACCTTGACTTTGAGGATCTGCAGCTGAAGGTTTTGTATCTTCTCCGGAATAAGAAGAATGTCCTTGAAATACTTCAAAACCGGTTTTTAGGTATTTTAGTTGACGAGCTCCAAGACACCAACCGTTTACAGATGAAAATAATTTCATACTTAATCACCGCTTCTACGATGGAATTTTATGTAGGAGACATTAAGCAGAGCATCTATGGTTTCCGTGATGCTGATATAGGGGGGTTCCGGAAACTGCATAATGATTTAGCTGAAGTTAAAGGTCCGAAAGAGCCATTGCATATACTTGACGAGAGTTTCAGGACAAGGGCAGAGATAATAGAGTTCATAAATAACTTATTCACTAAAATCTGGGAAGGAGCGGAGGAACTGAAGTATGAAAAGCTGGAACCGGCTTTTAAATACGGAGAGAAGAAGAGCCCATCCATTGAAATCATTTATACAGAAGATATGAGCGCGAATGATTCAAGACTGACCGAGGCAGCGATTTTATCTGAAAGGATCAAAGAAATAGTTGACAACCGTGAACTCACGATATTTGATAAGAAGACAAAGACTGCCCGGGATGTGCATTATGGTGATTTTGCAATACTCTTAAGGTCATTTACCGATTTTAATATTTATGAAAATGCATTACGAAGTCTCGAGATTCCTTATTTCATTTTAAGCGGGTGGGGTTATTTTTTAAAGGAGGAGATAACCGATTTCTTAAACTACTCAAAACTTCTCCTGAATCCGTTTAATGATTTTGTTCTTCTCCAGGTTCTGCGTTCGTACTTTGTAAACATTTCAATTGACGGTTTATTTATTTTAGGGAAACTATTCCGGAAACAAATATCTAATGATCGGATTACCCCCGGATTTATTTACAGGGGATTAAGAAATCACCGGATAATAGAGATGTTTTCGAAGGAAGACCGTGAGAAATTCATGCATTTTCTTGAATGTTTTGATAATATCCGGAATAATCTTTATTCATTTAAACTTCACGAGTTAGTCAGGTTTATTATTAAGGAGACAGGTTATGACCTGTTTATCTTATCTGAACCACGTGGTTTCCGGGCTTATGCCAATATAAATAAGTTAATAAGGTTAGCTTCTGAATTTGAAAAAGAGAGCGGGAATAACTTAAGTAATTTTCTTGAACATATTGAATTTCTGAAGGTAAGCGAAGTTCGCCAGGGTGAGGCGCAGATATCTTCGGAGAAGAGTGAAGTGGTTAAGATAATGACAATACACCAAGCGAAAGGTCTTGAATTCCCCATTGTAATTATTGCCGATTCAGGCCGAGGTTTCAAGAATGATTCTCCTAATATATTTGACCTGGATTTTGATCTTGGATTCCTAGTAAGGGTAAAAGAAGATCCGGAAGAAGAGAAATACTATGAGACACCACTATTTAAGAAGTTTAAGGAGAAGCGCAGTTTAGAGGAGATGCAGGAGCAGAGAAGAGTATTTTATGTTTCTGCGACGAGGGTAAAAGAGCATCTGATTATTTCAGGAGGAACCGATTCAAAGTTGAAATCAGAGACATATTTAAATTGGGTTCTGAGATATATGCAGACAGACGATTTCAAGAGCAAGTACTCATCGGTATTACCTAAATTGAATATTACAAAGATTACAGAGTTCCGTGAAAGCAGGTATAAGAAACTTCCAGTGCGATGGAAGGACCTTGTCAATTCACCGCAAGAAAAATTGCAGAAATACATTACCGAAAAAAGTAAATCAGAAAATATCGATACACGTATAATAGAAAATGCGGAAAGATTTTCAAGGGGATTTCCACCTGAATTAATGAAGAAGAAAGAGGCAGAACTGACTCCGACGCAGTTAACAGATTATGAGAATTGTCCATACAGATATTATCTTAAATATGTTCTTCATGCTGAGGCGCTGAAGGTTTCGGAGAGTGAAGACGCAGCATCGGAGGGGTTAATAGTTCATGAGTTTTTCCAGAAAGCTGATCTGAAAAGGGATTATACTAAGGAAGAGATTGAATCTGAATTGATTAATCTGGGTTTTTCCGTTGACAGGGCAGGTAAATATTCTTCACGTCTTGAAAAGGCCTTAGAGTCAGATGAATGGAACAAGGTTCGAAGCGCAGAGAAGGTTTGGAGGGAGATAGAAATAACCTCAAAACTTAACAATACAACCATTCACAGTAAGATAGATTTAATATATAAGAACTCAGGAAAGTATTATGTTGTTGATTTTAAAAGTAATAAGATTACAAAGGAGCAAGTGGATTCGCAATCAAAGAAATACCTTGTGCAAATGTTTATTTACTACAATGCAATTAAGGAGATCTTTTCGGAAGATGATCTTGCTGTGGAAATTTATTTTGTTTACCCTAATAAGATTAAGGTTATTGACAGTTCAATTTTGTCCGATGTAGAGGTAAGAGTAAAGGGGATTATCAGTGAAATATTACAGTTGAAAGGAGAAAATATCGAGAATAAAATCTTCGATTGTGAATATGATGAAAATAGTGAACGCTGTAAATATTGTGAATTTAAAGAAATACTAAAAGGAGACTAAAGAATATGGGACTATTTACTAAATCAAAAACAGCGCTTGTTCTTGGGGGCGGAGGTGCTCGGGGTTTTTGTCATATTGGAGTAATCGAAGTTCTGGAGGAGAATAATTTAATTCCTGATATAATTATAGGGACGAGTATGGGTGCGCTGATTGGAGCGCTTTATGCATTGTACAAGGACAGCCGAAAGGTAAAGGATGTCGTAAAGGAATTTATTGATGATCCAGAGCTTAAGGATATTGAGGAAACCTTTCGAAAGGATATTGAAGAAGAGAATGCATTAGAGAAAATCAGGGATGGATTAAAAGGAGTCAGGAATTTCCTTGCTACCTCACGTCTTGGACTTGATAAGGTTTCATTCTTCCAGAAGGACTTTCTCAAGGAGAAATTTGAGAAGGATTTCGGTGATAAGAAATTTGAAGATCTAAAGATGAAATTTTATTCAGTTACTACCCGCCTGGATAATTCTTCCTTAGTCGCTTTTTCCCAAGGCCCTCTTTTGAAGCCGGTAATTGCAAGTGCAACGATCCCAGCAGTATTTAAACCTGTTGAGATAGACGGGGGTTTATATGTTGATGGAGGGGTAATCAGTAATATAGCATCCGATATCGCATTTTATGCGGGAGCAGATAATATTTTTTCTGTATCTGCAAGCAGTTCCAGATGTAAGAATCAATTCAGGAACGGATATGAACTTCTGGAATTTACAATGTACCTCCGCGCAAAGGAAATGGAAAGGTATAAAGAGAATTTCTCAGATTTTCTCCTGGAGCCTGATATTGACATGTATAACTGGTTTGATTTCTCTAATTTTGAGAAGATAGTAAACTTAGGTCGGGCGCGCGCGCTTAGCCACTTGAATGAATTGAAGGGTGTTTTTAAAGGTCGGAATAATAAGTCGGGAATCAGGAAAAGTTTTTATAAAACATTCCGCGCAAAAATTGAGATGAAGTAATGTAATGACAGTATTTGATAATCCTATTTCCTTATACATTTTAATTCCTGTTTTCATTTTGTTATTGGCGGTAATTTATATATCGTACCGGTTTTCATTCTTGAGTCCCGGTATTCTCTGGGTATTGCGGATTATGCGGATAATTTCGTTTGCCATTCTGATATTTATAATTCTTAATCCTGTTCTTAAGAAGGAAGAGCGGATAATACATCCATCCAATGTGATTATCTTGCTTGACACTTCGTTAAGCATGTCACTTAAAGATCAAGATCAGAAAGAATCAAGATTTGACCTTGTTCTGGATTATATACGTTCAACAGATTTTGTTAATCCGAAAGTTAGGGATAATTACGCCTTTCATTTTTATCGGTTTGACGAGGATTTATATTCTGTAAAGGAGAGAGACTTAAAGAGGTTGAAGGCCTCTGGAAAAGGGACCGGGATCATAAATGCTCTTAAGAAAATAAAAAATGAAGGGATGCTTTGGAATATTTCAGGAATATTAATTTTCTCGGACGGTATTGAAAATGTATCCTCGAGTATAACAGAAGAACTTACTGATTTCAAGGATTACGGCATTCCTGTCATCAGTTATGGAGTGGGCGGGTTTTATTCCGACCGTGATGCTGCAATTACTTCCGCGGAAATCCCTGAGATATTTTACCGAGATGAGAGTACGGAGATCTTATTTGACACAGAATTTCGAAATTTAGAGAAGCAGGAAGTAAAAATAGAGATGCTCCTGGATAATAAGATGATATTAGAGAAAAAATATTCACCTGAATCGGATTTTGATGAGAAGCAATTTAATGAAAACCTTGCATTATCAAAGGAAGGGCAGTTTATCTTGACCGTAAAATTGACGGGGGATTTCATTGAAGATAATCCGCGGAATAATCTCGTAAAAAGGAGCATTGTAGTAAGAAAGCCGAGATACCGTGTTTTGTATTTAGAATTTTCACCCGGGTGGGATTACAGTTTTTTAAAGAGAATCCTGAAAATGAATAAGCGAATTGATTTGGAAAGCTATATTTTTGATTCAAAGGGCAGGTTAATTATTGAAGAGAAAACAGATGCCGAAAAAAGTAAGGCCTTGTTTGATGAAATAAAGCCGGAGGAATTTGATTTAGTAATTATCGGGAATCCCGGCAATGAGTATCTTGATAAAAATTTATTGCGGAAAATTAAGAGTAGTGTAAACAAGGGTAAGTCCGGTTTGGTTTTATTATTCGGGAGTACTTCCGGATCTTCTCTTGAGTTATTTGAAGAGATTTTACCCTTCAACATAAAAACATTAAGTCAACCCCGGTCTGTTCGTCTCCAAATTACAGATGACGGA
>JAQVHJ010000086.1:6810-8246 GCA_028696285.1 bacterium | reverse complement strand
TGAAATAAACATTACATAAAAATTATTTTTTGTTTTTAGATCGATTTGAACTCTGCAAGATTCTCTTCTCCATTCACACCCACCATTGAAATGGTGGGCTAATATCGTTCTATCCCTCCGGGATGTAAAATTTAAATTTCTAAACTCTATAAATAGAAATAGAAACCGAAATAGTTTTTAAGACAGAATCTTTACCGAAGCTGTCTATTTCTATTGGTATTTCTATTTCTAAGATTTAAATATATTTTTGATTAACAACGGCAAATCATGCTCATTACATCCGCACGATTTTACACGGATTTGCTTTGTAAATACACTGCAACAAAAAAAGATCTCTTGAAAGTTAAATCACAGTTCATGCATCACGTTTCTTTTTTTCAGGAGCAGATGATTTGTAACCCCCGTCTTCAAACGGGGGTATATCACCAAACAAATGCTCCCCCTTTAGGGGGAGATATTGTCAAAAACTCATTAACAATTTCAATAACGTAATTTGTCATTGCGACGAATGTTCACAGAACCTGAGTAAGCAATCTCACCCGTTCACTGTAGACCGTTTCGCATGCTTTAACCTGATTATGTATTATGTTCATAAGGTACGGGCGAAGGCCCTTCGCCCCTACAGTGCTTATCAAATGTATGGAATACAATTCTTTCGGTTGAGGATTCATGATTCAGGTAATCATAAGATCTAAACATCTGCACCATTATTTACAATGCTATATTCATAATTTTCAATTTTCAATCTACAATTTTCAATGGACAGCATTACGTATCAAATGTTTTTAATACAAAAATGGATTGCCACGCTTCACTTTATTACGCTCGCAATGACCCTCATTCGTAAACAATTTCAATAACGTAATTTGTCATTGCGACGAAGGTTCACAGAACCTGAGTAAGCAATCTCACCCGTTCACTGTAGACCGTTTCGCATGCTTTAACCTGATTATGTATTATGTTCATAAGGTACGGGCGAAGGCCCTTCGCCCCTACAATGTTATTTTACATAATAATGTTTGTATGATATTCAGGATTGCCACGACATGTCCTTCGCTATGCTTCGGCCAGTCTCGCAATAACTGTTTATCGAATCACAAATCACGATTTATTTATTTTCTTCTTAATCCCTTTCATCCTGCGACAAGTGGAGCGAAGTCGTACCGATGTTTCAAGGAAACTATCGGGATTAAAAATCATGTTACAAGTCTCGTAAAAGTCCCTGTCCATAAAATTCAACACTGTTGAATTTTCAGTTCGAGTTCGAGTTTCATGTTCGAGACAAAAACATTTCCTCATCGTGTCTCCGGTGTGTTCAGTAGTTTCAATTCACATTATCTTGATGTTTAAGTAACAGTTGCTTATTGGTTCCTTATATTGTTATTATATTAATATCAACTAAGTAGATTTTCATATTTTTCCCTTCCATTCCATTC
>JAQVHJ010000086.1:0-6710 GCA_028696285.1 bacterium | reverse complement strand
GTGTGTTCAGTAGTTTCAATTCACATTATCTTGATGTTTAAGTAACAGTTGCTTATTGGTTCCTTATATTGTTATTATATTAATATCAACTAAGTAGATTTTCATATTTTTCCCTTCCATTCCATTCACCTGCGACAAGCGGAGCGAAGTCGTCCCGATGTTTCAAGGAAACTATCGGGATTAAAAATCCTGTTACAAGTCTCGTAAAAGTCCCTGTTTTATTATTGATTTTATCGGGGTTTCATGTTATACTCTTCAGTAAATAAACGGATTAAATATGGCGATTACAGAAGATATTGACCGGGGAATTCTTGTTATTAAGACACTGCAAGATGCTTATAATGAGAACAGGTTATTTACCTATAAACGGTTTATAGAGGATATTTACCCGGAAGGTTTGGAACGGGGAAGTAATGCTCATCTTATCTATGTTTCAATGGTCTGTTCGATATCATATCTCCGGAAGGAAGAGCAGTTATGGACATTGGCGCGGGATGCTTATGAAGATGAAGAAGGCAGGGATTTATTTATCCCGGCAAAGGTGCTTCAGTCTTCCCTAGATGTTCTGGAGCGGAATCTGAGACAATTCGGATTATTATTAAGTCCGACAGCAATAAAAGACTGGGAACTGAATAATCCGAAAGTGGCCAGCCGGCGTATTCTCCAGAGCAGTGATTTTGAGATTTGGGTCAACATGGCAGAGACTCTGAATAGTTTCGATTCTGATATCGAAAAGCTTCTAAGTCATTATGATTTTGATGCGGATAAAATAATAGATGACTTTGTTAATGGAAAGTATTCAAATTGCTTTCCTGAATACCAGAAGGAACGTAAGGTAATCTTATGGCTCATTGCCTTGCGCCGTTTCAGTAAGTATGAAATAAAGAATCTCGATAAGGTTCCCATGCCGATCAGCATGCATACCATACGCGCAACATTCATGACCGGGGCAATGGCCGGACAGACAACATCAATCATGAACGACCTTAATAAAACTCTTTCTGACTACTGGTATAGGGTTTCTACGAAAGGGAAGGATGTTTTTAACCTGACTCCCGTTGAATTTCAGACTTTTCTCTGGATTCTCTCAAAATACGGATGTACCATAGGCAGAAAGGAAAAACCTGCATGTTCAATGAAGGATAAATGTCCCTGCGGAAGTTACTGTTCGAAAGGGGTCTTCGATTCCTTCGGAACCTATGTAAAGATTGATGTTCATCAGACTTAAATTACCTGTCTTTATTTCTGAAACTTATCCAAATATCAACCTGAAAAAGAGGTTAGTGTACACTAACCTCTTTTTTCATAGATGTCCAATGTTTCGTAAGTTAAACCCTATTTTAAAATGCTTGGGGACGGTCCTCACTTTCTTTTTTTATGGAGAAAACGGGATAATTACTTGCATTTTTTTCTTAGATATGCTTATAATGGAGAATTTTAAATTTAATAGGAACATGAAATTAGAAAATTTATCTTAATCTTAAGGATAACCCCGTCCCGGGATGCACATTGAATATTAATTTGACTTTTTTATTATTTTTATTTATAATATCATTATATTTTATTTGAGAATGATAGAGAAGAAAAACTGATTAGAAATTTTATTTATTGTTTTTTAATGATAGGAGTGAATATGAAGGTCCTAGCAATTAACGGTTCTCCGCACAAGGGTAATACCTTAAAAGTAATTAAATCAGTATCTGAAATCTTAGAAGAGTCGAAGGAGATTCAGGTTGAGATTATTCATTTGAGCGACTTAAATCTTCAGACTTGTATGGGTTGTTTCCAGTGCATTTTAAAGGGATCTGAGAACTGTCCGTTGAAGGATGACCGGGATTTTCTCATCAGTAAAATTATGGATTCAGATGGAGTGATCTTCGGGTCGCCTGTTTATGTAATGCATGTTACATCAATATTTAAAAACATGGTTGACAGGTTTGCATTTATCTGTCACCGCCCAAGATTCTTCAAGAAACCTGCAATGGTCGTTTCCACCACAGCTGCATGGGGATTAAAGGATCCGCTCAAGTACATGGAAGGAGTAATAAATGTCTGGGGATTTTCTGTAACAACAAAGCTGGGATTAAAAACACCTCCGCATGAATTATATCTGGATAAACATAAAAAGAAAATAGCATCAGCTGCATCAGAATTTTATAATTCATTAAAGCGCAGAGATAATATCAAGCCGTCAACCATGCAGGTAGTTCAGTTCTATGTACAGCGCCGGATCTTCGGTGATCCACAATTGAAAGATATCATGCCGAGGGATTATATTTTCTTTAATAATGAAGTAGGAAAATATTACTTCACGGATTCATTGAAAGTCAGTTTGAGCAAACGGATGTTGGGAAGGCTGATCTCGAAATTAATTAAAATTTAGAGGATAGAAATGAAAATAAAAATCATTGGAATTATTTTTATTATTTTCATTGCCGGTATCTTAATCGGTTGTCCGAAGAATGACATAGATAAGTTTAAAACCATGAAGATCCAGGATATTGATCCCGGTAAAGTAAATGACGGGGATTATATAGGAGAGGTTCCGTTCATGGAACGGTATGTTTATAAGGTTGAGGTTCACGTGGAATCAGGAAGGATAACCGAGATTAATGTATTGGAGAATGGAACGGGGAATAAATGGGCTAAAAACGGACTTAAAGTAATAGACCGGATCGTTGAGAAGCAAACCCCGAATGTCGATGCGATATCCGGTGCTACCGTTACATCCAAAGCCCTGATGAAATGTGTCGAACTTGCGCTTGAAAAGGGAAAGAAAAAATAATAAAGGATAGAAAAATATGAATTGTCCTAATTGCGGTGCTCCGGTAAAAGATAATGCTACAGTATGTGAATACTGCAACGCACCAATACCGGCCGATCCTCAAGAACGTGATCAGATCATAGATGATTATATCAAAAACGCTGAAGAGAAGATAAAGCAGAAAAAAGGAAAATACGACCTTCTGCTTTTTGCCGTTTTGATTATCTCTTCAATAGGAATGTATTTTATCTACAAATTAATGGTGGATATTTCACCGCTTGTTAAATTTATTATCCTAATCGTGGTGGGAATCCTTGTATTTGCAGGATGGGGAATACTGATAGAGAAACTTGAATCAAAGGCAGTTGAAGAATATTTCAAGGCGGAACTAAAGAAGGAGATAGAGAACTTCAATTCAAATATAGGCATTGACTATCTCCAATTCAGTAAAAAAGCTGCTGATATTCTTCCTGAGAAAGCTTATCTTCGCAGGTTCCTTTATAAGAAATAAAATGCATGTACCTTATTCTGATTCTATTGATTTTTATTTTATTTAATGGTATAATATTATAAATAATTTTAAGGAGGTATGGTTATGGGAAAGTTCAGATTTCCGGTTATTTTCCTTTTAATTTTCGGATTAATCGCTTTCGGAATAGCATTACGGAACAGTTCTGAAGCAGGAGATGATAATCCGGTTGAATTTTTCGCGGGATACTATTATGAATCGGATACATATCATACCGAGATCCTGGTTACGAATAACCATTTAAAGGTTGTTCATGTGGATGAGCAGAAACTTACCGAGCACTGGGATGAAAATCCGCACTGGACAGAAGATGACCTTGTAACAAGGGAAAAGGATATTGCTGATGATGAGATTGAAGAATTAAAAAATACTATCAGGAATTCCGATTTCTTTGAGTTGAAGGATGTCGTAGGTGTTGCGGAAGAAGGGTTTGAATATGAAGCATCAACCTTAACAGTAACCTTTGAAGGCAAGACCAAAACTGTTGAATACCGATATCGTGAAGGCGGCCCCGATATGCCGGAAGCGTTTGATAAAATCTCGGGTATATTATATAATTGGGCGGAATTGGGCCAATAGACTGTAAACAGTAAACGGTCAACGGTGAACGGTAAAAAATCAGTATGAGTATAATCGGGTGCCGGCCTCTTACTTATTTCTTGAAAAAGATTTCATGGATTTGTTTTTTATCTGGAGTTGTGGATATATCTAAGATTTTGCTTTGAATAATTTTTTTATCCTGTTCAGGAATGATTTAGATGTTTCAATTGCCTTCTCAGCATCTTCTGAACTTATAAAGAAATTTAAATTGTACTGATCATCATGCCGTAATTTTCTTTGATAGTCTAATAAGTCAATCCACTTATCTTCAAGTTTCCCGTTCTTTACATAGTGTTCTTTTAAATACAATGAAATACATAAATGGTTCTTTTCTCTCCAGCCGTCATTGAATAAGACTGCCCTGGCTGCGTGGAACATCACCATATAAGAAGCGATTACGGAGGAATTATTATTACCGTTCTTGAAGGTTGATTCAGCTTCAACTAACCATTTCTTTGCGCTTTCCAGAGATTGTCCCGAATTAAGTTTCGAAGCCGGGATTTTTCTTAGATATCCATTCTTAACACAATCTTTATACGTGTAATGCATTATTATCTCCCAATATAATTATTGAACTGAAAAGCAGAGAATTATAAAATAGGTTTTGTTTGTCTTTTATCTCTTTTAACTTTCCCGATGTCAGAAACAGGATGTTTAAATTATTAAAATACTTGGAAAATTCCGATGAGAAACGAGCTAAATCTTCAGGCTTTGCGTTTTTATAGAATACCCATAAGTCAAAGTCCGAGTCTTCGGTATTCTCTCCCTTTGCACAACTGCCGAATAATCCTGCTGCTGTGATGAAACTATATTTTCGGAAGAGATTAACCGGGATCCCGGAAATATTTAATAATATCTTAATCCCGCGGACTAATGTATTATCTGTAACGAAATGCTTAGTCCCCTCTTTTTCAAGTATTCCTTTCTCACTTAAAATACCAAAGTATTTTGAAACCAATCCCTTACTTAATTCAAGTTGAGAAGCGATCTTGCTGACACCGATTTCGCCGGACTTAAAAACTATCTCTTTTAATATCTTTACCCGCTCCTGAGTTGAAAAGATTTTTTCCATGTTCACACCTCGATAACTTATTGTTCACATAACATTAACTATATGTTCATATTATATAAACTATTTCAGGGTTTGTCAAGTGATTTTTTAAATAAAATGCTGGCCTCTTTAATCTTTTTTTTTTGTTGATTTTTGGAGATATTATCCTTATAATTATAGTTAAGCAATCAACCCGGGGGGGTAAAATGAAAAAACTTATAAGCATCAGTGTTTTAGTATTAATTTTTATTCTGTTTACATATTCAGAAAATGTGTATGAAAAGGTATTGGAAGGGAACTTTGAGGGGGAAGAAATGAAGGGATTTTACCTGGGAGGATTATTTCTTTCAAAACCCGCGCTTGCGGACTTGGATAATGACGGGGATCTGGATTTATTCATTGGAAACACACTGCATTACAACCCTCTTTTTATTAATGAGGGAAACGCATCGGAATTTAATTGGATTCTTGCGGATACAAATTTTTTATCTATTTCCGAGAGTAATATTTCGCCTTATTTTGTGGATATTGATAATGATAATGATTATGATTTATTTTATTCAAAATCTGCGCATACAGACATTGTTTATTACAAGAATAATGGTTCTCCATCTGCATATTCATTCAATTATATAACCGATACTGCCATGGGAATATCTCCCAGTGAAGTGATAGAATCTCCGAGTTTCTCAGATATAGACGGGGATGGTGATTATGATTGCTTCATTTCATATATATCTATTCCAAAAACAATATATGTGAAAAATAACGGAACATCAGAGACCGCTTCCTTTGCAATGGAAACCGACGGATTATTTTCCGGTATCCGAGGAGAAACTTTCTTTTGTGATATTGACGGGAACGGAACCCAGGATACCTTTATCGGATTTACTACATATTTGTTTTATTATAGAAATGACGGCACTATTAACACCCCCAGTTGGACATTGGTAACAGATAAATATGTACCTTATTCGGAAATTTCTTCATCTCCTGAATTTCATGATCTTGACGGGGATGCGGATCTTGATCTTTTAATGGGTACATCTTACGGTGTTTTATTATATTATGAAAATGAAGGGAATACAACCACCGCATCCTTCACAACTGCAGAAACAATTATGCTGACAATGGATACCGGAAATTATTCAATGCCTTCTTTTTCAGATATTGATAATGATAATGACTATGATTTATTTATCGGGAATTCAACCGGGAAAATCTTTTTCTGTAGAAATGACGGGACTAATGAAATCCCGGATTGGACCATTGTAAGTAAGAATTATGAGGGGATTGACGTGGGGACGTATTCAATCCCTGTATTTGTTGATATTGATAATGATAATGACTTTGATATGTTTATCGGGGAAGGAGACGGGTATATCAACTTTTACCAGAATAACGGGACTGTATCATCTCCGGCATGGACATTTATAACTGCTACTTATGAATCAATTGATGTCGGAGACAGGTCAACTCCTGCGTTTTCAGATATAGATAATGACGGGGATTATGATTTGTTTATAGGAAATAGTGCAGGCGATTTATATTTTTACCGGAATGACGGAACAGCATCATCTCCAAGCTGGACTTTTATAACACAGAATTATAATGGATTTGATTACAGTCATACCAAACCATATTTCACTGATATAGATAATGACGGTGATCCCGATCTGTTTCTTGACAGTTTTAATAATCTTTATTTTTTCAGAAATACGGGAACTCCGGAAACTGCAGCCTGGACTCTTATTACGGATGATTTT
>JAQVHJ010000085.1 GCA_028696285.1 bacterium | reverse complement strand
ATATTGGTATTTACAGGGTTTTTTGTAAAAAATGAAAGAACCGTCCCTTATTTTTTGAGAGGGGTCCCTGAAACTGACAGTTTTACAATGTTTATTGATAATTTTTACATTTATTTGTTGAGGAAAACATTTAAAAGGATATCTGGGTAACCTAACGAAGCGTCAATCACGTTTTTTATTTTTGTATTTTGAATTACGATAGTCGAATCGCGCATAACGATTCAAGATTGCCACGTGTTTCATTTCCTTCAACTCCAAAGTTTCCCTTGTGTTTGCGAGATCCTCACTTCATTCGGATAGCACAATGACACACAAACATCTGCAAATCAAATAACGTCATTAGCGAAGCAGTGTACCCCACGTGGTACACTGTCATTGCGGAGCTTGTCCAAAGCGAAGTGAAGGAACCCATTCCATCCCGAAGCAATCTCAACTGGTTACAGATATTACTGTTTAATTTCTTCCGGTTCACGAATCACGAATTACGATTATGGATTGCCATGCTTCGCCCCCGGAAATAACCCTAATCAGTTTTTCTTCTATCATACAAATCCTTCTTAAATATTAAATGTCAACAAGTAAATTATACATGACAATTTATTTAATGTGCATTTTTCAAAAAAATCTTGACTATTTTATGAAATAATGATAATATTACCTCAGATTATAAGGATTATAATGGACAGAAGGAAATTTTCTTTAATTAAAATACGATTATTCTCAATTTTCTTTTATCTTTCAACTATTTTTACTGCTTCAGGGATTTTAATCAGCATACCGTTTTTTATAGGTTTAATTTTTAAGGAGACGGGGAATATACCTTCTCTTTTCAGGGCTTTTCTGATCCCGGCTATTGCTTGTGTTATTATCGGATTACTCCTCAGAAAATTTTCATCTCCTGAAAATATCTCTTTGAAGGATTCGATGTTTCTATGCACGTTCTCCTGGGTCATTTTAACCTTGATCGGGGCGATTCCCTATACGGTTATCTTAAGAATTTCATATCTTGACGCGTGTTTTGAAGCGATGAGCGGACTTACAACGACAGGGATGACGATGCTTTCCGGTTTGGATAATATGCCTAAATCAATTCTGTTCTGGAGATCGTTCTCTGAATGGATCGGTGGTTTGGGAATTTTAAGCATGTTCATACTTCTCGGTTTCAAGGGCGGAGCGGCAGCAAATAAGATATTCCTCGCTGAAAGTCATAAGGTTGTAAGCAAGAAACCGTCTCCGGGAATCTTCCAAACTGCGAAGATCATCTGGATAATCTACATATCATTAACAGTCATTCATCTTATCCTTCTCCTGTTCTTCGGATTGGATTTATTCGATGCTCTCGCGCATTCTTTCACCTCAGTCGCAACAGGCGGATTCTCAACACATGACCAGTCTATCGCCTATTTCGGGTTATCCGGAAAATACCCGATGTATCACCTGATTGAAATTTCATTTATCGTTATCATGCTTCTCGGGGGAATTAATTTCTTTATTCACTTCCGGATTATGCACGGTGAATTTAAATCTTTATGGGACTCAAGCGAGATTAAATATTACTGGCTCTTTATTTTTATTTCTGTTTCTTTAATCTTTCTTCACCGGATTTTTTCGGGAACTATCGAATATATATTGTATTCGGGGGAATCGGTTCACGGATTAAATGCTTACCTTCTCCATCTGAAGGATTCTGCGTTTCAGGTTGTATCCATCATGACCTCTTCAGGATATTACACACGGGAGATTCATACTGCATACTTCGCACCTTTTGCAAAACAGATATTTCTTATATTAATGGTAATCGGCGGGAGCGCAGGGTCAACAAGCGGCGGATTCAAGGTTATCCGGACAGTTATATTAATGAAGCTGGTAAATAACCGGATATTTAAAATGAATTCAACACCTTTTACACGCGCGCCGTTGGTTGTTGACAACGAGATTGTTAATGATGATGAAGTAAACCGAATAGCTTTGATTTTCTTTGCATGGATCTCTTTGATTGCATTAGGCGGATTGATTACTGCATGGTTTTCCGAACTCTCGCCCTGGGAGAGTTTCTCGGGAATGTTTTCTGCTGTAGGAAATATCGGGCCCTGCTATATCGATCCGGATAATATCATTTCCCTTCATCCGGTTATAAAGATTACTTATATCTTCGGAATGCTCGCAGGAAGACTTGAGATAATTCCGGTGTTAATAATTTTTAAAAAGAAATTTTTTAAGTAGGAGGAATAATATGTATATAATCGTTGCAGGCGGGGGAACAATCGGTTCTGAAATAATCTCCAAATTTACTGAACTGAAAAAAGAAATCGTGCTGATTGAAAAAGATCAGCAGGTTTGTGATGAACTATATACAAATTACGGGATTGAAACTATTAACGGGAATGCAACAAAGATAGAAATATTAAAGGCCGCCGGAATTGAAAAGGCAAATGTCCTGATAATCACCATGCCCAATGATGCGGATAACCTTGCATGCGCCGTTCTTGCAAAGAGCTTCGGAGTACCGGAAATAATCGTTCTGATGAGAAAGAAAAGTTATCTTGAAGCATATAAGACTGTCGGGGTAAATAAGATCCTCAACGTCGTTGATATTCTGGTTCGAGATACAGTTAACCAGGTTGATAAACCCGATGTCCAGAGAATTGCAACTCTCGGGAACGGCGCCGTTGAAATATTTATAATAAAGATTCCTGAAGATGCAAAAATCGTCGGACAGACCATATCCGAAATCGCTTCAACAACCAAACTGACTCAGGAAAGTATTATCGCAGGAATATTTGATAAAAATCAGAATGAATTCAAGGTACCCCGGGGAAATACCGTTATTCCCGCAGGGGCTGAACTCTTCGTAATAACCAAACCCGATTATGTAGATTCAACCGCAAAAGTCCTTACCTCAAAGAAATAACCCCCAATTCACAAAACAGGAATATCGGATAGGGCGCGAGACATATATCCCCCCTTTAGGGGATGTGATGGGAAACACACAGAGAAATAAGGCGGGATTTATGTTAACATCGTTCTTTATTCCTTCAGGAGTTGAAGGAAGTAACCCCCTTCTTCAGAAGGGGGAGAGGATACAATGGTCATCAATACCCTTTCAAGGGTATGATGGAAAGTAAATCCAAATTTCAGTTTGGAAAAAGGAGAGCAAAAGCTAAACATTAAACCGATTTTATTCCTGATCAAATAAAATTCTTAAAGATAATTATATCAATTTAGATATAATTCAATAACATACCCCGAATCATTCCTTGCATCAAACAAGAGAAAAATATTTATTTAACCTTAAGGATTTAAAATGAATAGTACAAGATTTAAAATTCTTATTCACCTGATTTGGGGAACAAAAAACAGATATAAATATTTGAATCCGGATTTAAAGATGAAACTTTTTTCTCATATTAAAGACAATATTATACAATCGATTCCTCTAACAGAACTATTAGCCATAAATGGAGGTAGTGATCATGTTCATTGTTTATTATCGGTATCTCCCAAACATTCTTTAAGTTGGATAGTTCAAAAAATAAAAGGTGAATCTTCTCACTGGATAAATCAAAACCAACTTTCAAAATTAAGTTTCAAATGGGCTGAGGGATTCGGTGCCTTCAGCGTAAGTGAATCTCAAAAAGAAATAATAATAAAATATATCAATAATCAGGAAGAGCATCATAAAAAGAAAAGTTTTTCAGAAGAGTATCTAGCTATATTAAAAAAATGCGGGTTAAATTGCGATTTGTTTTAATCCATAAACCCCTTAAAAGGGGGAAAGCATTTGAGAATACATACCCCGGTCTTAAGACCGGGGTTACATACATCAATACCTGAAGGAAATTCATCATTATTCCTAAAAAGAACTGATATTAATATTTTTGACAATTATACCTTCAGTAAACGATGGAGGTACCCCCCCCCTCTTTAGAGGGGGGGGAGAGTAGCAGACCATGCGCCCCTGCTCCTTCAGGAGTTGACGGAAGTAACCCCTTTCTTCAGAAGGGGGGAGAGTAGCAGGATCATGCGCCCCTGCTCCTTCAGGAGTTGACGGAAGTAACCCCTTTCTTCAGAAGGGGGGAGAGTAGCAGATCATGCGCCCCTGCTCCTTCAGGAGTTGACGGAAGTAACCCCCTTCTTCAGAAGGGGGGAGAGTAGCAGACCATGCGCCCCTGCTCCTTCAGGAGTTGATGGAAGTAACCCCCTTCTTCAGAAGGGGGGATAGTAACAGACCATGCGCCCCTGCTCCTTCAGGAGTTGACGGAAGTAACCCCCTTTTTCAGAGGGGGGGGGTGCAGTGGTCATCACTACCCTTTCAAGGGTTCGATGAATTCTTACCTTGTATTTTAAATTTTAACAATTTCTAAATTTACCTATTGATTTTTAGAGATATTTTTATTATAATTAAATCTAATTTAAACAAAAAATACGAGATAATGAAAACTATCCTTCTGCTTATCGTTTCTAATATTTTCATGACCATCGCGTGGTATGGACATTTAAAATTCAAAGAATCTTCTTTGTGGCGTGTCATTTTTATCAGCTGGGGTATTGCATTTATTGAATACTGCTTCCAGGTCCCGGCAAACAGGATCGGACATTATACATTCTCCGCAGCTCAGCTGAAAACTATTCAGGAAGTGATAACACTTGTAGTCTTCAGTGTCCTTTCCATCCTCTACCTGAAAGAAGAATTGAAATGGAACTACCTCGTAGGTTTCGCCCTCATAATTGCTGCCGTTTTCTTCATATTTAAAAAATGGTAGGGGACAGCCGTTGCAATGTTGCAATTAGTGTTCTAAGTATCGTAACATTGGTATAATGACAAAAAGAAGGATTCGGGACATTTCTTAAATATCCCAAAGTATGATACTTTATAAAACATATTTCTTAGACTAAAACTCATCAAATATTTAATTTTATTTTAAAGAAATGTCCCGTTTATTTTACGGGAAAATTTATAAATCTCCCCAGCATTTCAACAATTAAAAGGATAATTGCAACATTGCAATGGCTGTCCCCTAATCCTTATCTATATCAACCAGTTTATATTTGATATTGCCCATCTTGAGTTCAGCTGCATATTCTATCTGGCGATAGCCGCTGACTTGGTTCTCCTTCAGAAATGCATCGTCACACTTGCATTCTTTGTTTACCAGGTCGTGGCTTGCCTTTTCAATTGCGACAATATCGGTTGATGCAAGTATACCGATATCGGGAAGGAACGGTTTATCGGTCATCTTCATGCAGTCACAATACGCTGTTATATTTGCAAGCACGTTTATATATACCATGTTCTTGTTTTCCTGGATAACCTTTGCATATTCCACCAGCTTCTCTAAAAAGATTGAGTGTCTTTCATTCTTATCAGGAACAGTGAACACTTTCGCGGGACAGAAACTAATACAGCTTCCGCAGCCTATACATTTTTTCGTGTCAACTACAACGGGTTTAATTGAAATTGCATTTTCCGGACAATCCAGCAGACATAACCCGCATTCAATGCATTTCTCCGGATCGTAATTGGGAACAAATGCCGTATTCATCTGCAATTTCCCTGAAGCAGGAGCAAATCCCATTGAAACATTTTTTATCGCGCCGCCGAAACCAGCGCTGCCGTGACCCTTAAAGTGTGAATAGATAATTATTGTGTCATATTTATCCAAATGTGTTCCAACTTTCACTTCAGAGAAATATTTTAATTTTTCCTTCGCCTTGTAAGTGGTTTCCCCTTCTGAATCTAAAATGTCAATCGGAGCAAAAGTGAAACCGTGCTCCTTGGCCAGCTTGATATGGCTATCTGTCGTCTTTCGTTTACCACCGTATAATACATTTGTTTCAACCAGGGTCGCATTAAGCTGTTTTGTTAGAGGTTCTATAAGTTCGGGATTTAAAAAAGTTTGATTACCATCTTCCCCGAAATGAACCTTTATCCCTATCTTTTCACCCTTAACATTCCCTTTGATCTTTTGATATATTTTTAAGATTGATTTTGCAGAAATTTCCTTTGAAAAATAAACGACAGAAACATCTTCCGGAATATCTTCTGAAAAAACGGGTAAGGTTAATAAAGAAAACAAAATTAAAATAAATAACCTCGTTATCTTACTCAATTTATTTCTCCTTTTTTAAAATAATTCAACGAACTTCTCTTTCTTTTTTGAATTCATCTCCTTCTTGAATGACTTCTGTTCTTCATACAAAGCAAGAGACTCAAGCATCTCGAGAGCCTCTTCAGGGGTGATCTTCTTCTCTTCAACTAATTCAAGTATCTCTATCTTTTTCTTTGCGATTTTACTCTCGTTCACTTTGACTCCTGATTAATTGAATTTCCTAATATATTAATATAATACTTTTTCCGTGATTTGTCAAGACTCAAAATTTTTCAATTTACTTGACTTAATTTCGTATTTATGTTAATATCTCCTTTAAAAACAGGAAGGTATCGAAAAAATGAAAAAGACTGAAATGAAATGGGATCTGAATAATCTTATAAAAGCAAAGGAATTCTCTTCCGAAATAAAAAAGGCGGAAAACGCGATACAACGCTTTTCGAAATCCATTAAACAGTTAACGCCGAATATCTCCGGAAAGAAATTCGCGGAAATTATAAAAACATACGAATCCGCGATTGAATTATCTTTAAAGATAATCGTTTTTACTGAACTGTTCTGGACGGTTAATATCAACGATCAGAAAAATTTCTTCTTTAAAAGTAAGGCGGAAGATCTTGAACTGAAGCTAAGGGATTCAGAGTTATTCTTTGAGCGCTGGTTAATGGGTTTAGATGCAGAAAATCTGAAAATATTAGATGAAAAGAATTTTAAACGGTTATCTGAAGTGTTGCCTGGAATTAAATTATACTTTAAATACCTGGCAGAAAAGAAAAAATACACATTGCCTCTTTCTGAGGAAAAGATCATTAACAGGAAAAATATTAATTTAAAGGATCCCCTGTTAAAAATCTATGAAATGATCCTTGACAGCTTCGAATTCAAAATGAAAATAGGGAACTCCACAAAAACAATCAGGACTCAGGATGAACTCCTATTTTATGTAAAGCACTCCGACCCGAAATTACGAGAATCTGCATATCAGGCGTTATTCAAGCCATATAAGGAGAATTTGAATAAAATTTTTACTTTATACTCTGCGATTGTTAAGGATTGGTATGATGATGTAAAAACGAGAAATTTTAAATCACCTATATCCCGGAGAAATTTCGATAATTATATTGATGATAAAGTAGTCGATACCCTTATTAATGTCTGCACAGAAAACAGAACTGTCTATCAGGAATATTTCAAATTAAAAGCAAAAATGCTTAAAATGAAAAAAATACAAAGATACGACATCTACGCTCCGCTTAAAAAATCTGATAGAAGATATTCCTTTTCTGAATCAAAACAGATCATTTTAGATATATTTTCTGAATTCAACCCTGAATTTAAAAAGAAAGCCGAATTATTCTTCAAGGAAGGCCATATCGATTCTCATCCAAGGAAGAATAAGATTTCAGGAGCATTCTGTTCCCCTGTAAATCCTAAAATTGTTCCGTATATCCTCTTGAATTTCAACGGTAATATTGACTCAGTAATGACAGCTGCCCATGAACTCGGTCATGGAATCCATTCCTTGTATTCTAAACATCTCTCTGTTCTTGTTCAGTCAGAACCTCTGCCTCTCGCTGAAACGGCGTCGACTTTCTGTGAAATGTTATTATTTGAAAAAATGCTTAAAGACAATAAAGATAACGATGAGAAGGCCTCTCTTATTTTCCAAAAGATTGCTGACTCATATTCAACCGTAATGCGCCAGAATTATTTTGTTAAATTTGAAAAGATCGCACATCAAAAGATTAAGGAAGGGATCAACGCAAATGAGTTGTGTGAAATTTATTTTTCAACATTAAAGGAACAATTCGGTGATTCAATGACCATCCCTGAAGAGTTTAAATATGAATGGGCATACATAAATCACATGTTTCACACCCCGTTTTACTGCTATGCATATAATTTCGGGGAACTCCTTTCAATGTCCATTTATGCTCTATATAAAAAGGAAGGAAAGACATTCATCCCGAAACTTGAGAAGATTTTAAGTTCCGGCGGTTCTGAATCTACAGAAATAATTCTTAAAAATATCGGAATTGACATCAGGAAAAAATCGTTCTGGCAGGGAAGTTTCAATCTAATAAAAGAATGGATCACCCAACTCAAGAGATTAACTTAACCTGTTATCTTACTAAAT
>JAQVHJ010000084.1 GCA_028696285.1 bacterium | reverse complement strand
TGCTTTCTTTTATTTACTCTTTTTGTTTCTGCGGATATTATTTATTTAAATGACGGGGAGGAGTATTCCGGCACCGTGGAAAAGATAGAAGATAACAAGATACACTTCAGGATTCAGTCCGATAATTCATTGAAGGTCTTTGATAAATCCGAAGTTGAGATATTAAAGCTTTCCCTTGCTCTTGAAAACAGCGATAAGAAAAATGTTTCTGAGTTGAATGACCCGATCCTGAATGAAGCTCTTAATTATAATACGGAGAATATTCCCGAGACGGATTCGGGGTATATTGTACTTTATGAATGTATTGAATTCTCCCCGGATAAATATATCGAGAGGAAGATCATTAAGATTACATCTGAATCGGGAACCTATATCGGTGATCAGAAGTATTACTTTAAACGGGACTCGGAAGAATTCAATATTAATTATGCAAGAACAATCAACCCGGAAGGGAAGTTGTTCCAAATCTACGAAAACGGTATTCAGGAAGAAACGATCAATTACGACAATCAATATTCACGCCTTAACAGTGTTAAATTCACTTTACCTGAAGTACGGATGGGGAACGTGATAGACTTCAAGATCACCAAGACTCGAAAGAAAGATCTTCCGCTTGAAGAACCGTTCATTAAAGAATCATTCATTGACTCGGTTCCGATTATCAGGAAAGAAATCAGGATAAGCGGATTTACCGGGATCCCCGGGTATAAAGAGGTTCTGGTTAATAATAACGGGGAGTATAACATTCCGAAAGTTACAAAGACATCTTCCGGGAGCGAGACCATTTACAGTTCCCGCGAGATTGATGCGTATACCCGTGAGAGTTTCATTCCGCCAATGAGTTTGATTGCTCCGACTTTATTTGCCGGGGTTAGTTCAGAACAGTCTGAATTATCTGAAATAGTTTCGGTATCATATCCCGGTGATGATGAAATACTTGAGAAAATATTCAGTGACCTGTATTCAAGATTTTATTCTCCTGAGAGTAACCAGAAGCTGGAAGAGGAATTGATGATAGAGGTTTACAGTTATATCTCGGAAAACCTCACATCTGTTGATATCCTTCCCGAGTCGTATTACTTCAAACCCAAAAGCATTAAGGAGATCCTTGATAATAAACGCGGGAATTACCTCGATAAAAATTATTTATTCCTCAGGGCAATTACACATGCCCAGGGCTTCTCAGGAGGACTCCTATTTATCTCACCGTTCTATGAAGGGTATTGTGAAGATTCAATTATTAATTTGAATCAGTTCTATCTCCCGATATGTTATATTAAAACGCCTTCCGGAAAGGAATTTTATATTGATGCATATTCAGACAGACTGACCTGGGGAACGGTTCAGGATTATTACTTCGGGAATCCCGGAGTGCTCGTGCAGAAGAATGGCATGCAAAAAATTGATTTAAAACTACCCGATTCAGACTTGAATCTGACTGAAACTAAGATCAATGTAAAACTGAAAAAGAACGGGGACGGCGAAGTAACTTTAAAAACAATTTTTCACGGCGTGGACAGTGAATATATCAGGGAGTTTAAGGAAGTAACCAATGTAGAGATTGAATTATACTTCAATGAATTGATCTTGGAGATTGCAAGGAATGCAACTCTCGTATCTTATGATCTATTTAATCTTGATAACCTTCTTGATTCGCCCGGGTACGAGATTAAATTCATTATTAATAATCTGGTCAAGAATAAATCCGGCCTGTACCTGTTTTCAATCCCCGGCTTAAACTACTCAGCGTATGAAGTAGGAGTCCCGGAGAGGTTATACCCGCTATTCTGGAGCTCAATGGAGAAACAGGAAAAAACGATCACGATTGAATTTGAACCCGGGTTCAAGGTTAAGTATATACCTTCAGGAAAAGATTATCTTCATGGTGATTTCTTATATAAAAGTACATTTAAAAATGAAGGGAATAAGATTATTTTTAAAGATGAACAAGTCAGGAAAGGAAGATTAATCAGACCCCAATCCTACAGTGAATATAAACAAATGATCGAAGACATCTCCAATTACTCAAAAGAAATGATCATACTTGAAAAATAATCGTGGTGCCAGACTCAACAAGTAAATACCTTAACGGTAAACGGTGAACGGTAAACGGTAAATGTTAAGATTTGTATTACAAACGATTGATACGCACAGTAGGGGCTTCCGGCCGGAAGCCCGTATCATGTGAATAAAATACATCGTCAGGTTAAAACATGTGAAACGTGATTCGTGATTCGTGATCCGAAAAACGTAAGAATTGTATTACCAACATACGATACGCATTGTAGGGGCGAACGGTGTTCGCCCGTATCATTTGAACATAATACATCGTCAGGTTAAAACATGTGAAACGTGATTCGTGATTCGTGCTTCGAAAAACGGAAGAAAGTCATTGCGAGCGGAGCGTGGCAATCTGAGAATGCTTCAGTCGATTGCTGGTGCAATCTCGATCGCAATGACAAATAACGTTATTGAGTTTGCATATGTGTGTACGTCATTGCGAGGAGTACCGTAAGGTACGACGTGGCAATCCATAACCGTGATCCGTGATCCGCTGCGCGCATGAGATTTGTATTTCTCATATTCATTCCACTCTCCACACTCCACCCTCCACTAATATACATGTCATATGTCATGGGCCGGCACCTTATTTCGCAATACTCGATAACGTGATTCGTGATTCGAAAAACGTAAGAATTGTATTACCAACATTCGATACGATGTGTAGGGGCGAACGGTGTTCGCCCGTATCATTTGAACATAATACATCGTCAGGTTAAAACATGTGAAACGTAATTCGTGATTCGTGATTCGAAAAACGAAAGAAAGTCATTGCGAGCGGAGCGTGGCAATCCATTTTCGTGATTTGTAATTCGTGATTCGTGATTCGAAAAACGTAAGAATTGTATTACCAACATTCGATACGATGTGTAGGGGCGAAGGGCCTTCGCCCGTATCATTTGAACATAATACATCGTCAGGTAAAAACATGTGAAACGTGATTTGTGATTCGTGAACCGTGATTCGAAAAACGTAAGAATTGTATTACCAACATTCGATACGCACAGTAGGGGCTTCCGGCCGGAAGCCCGTCTTTTGGGTTCATGATTCAAAAGTAAGGGTATGGTTTGCTTCGCAAACTTTATTTAATACAAGTACTGAATGCGAACGATACGGAATTAAGTCTCAATCTCTATCTCGATCTCGGTCTGATTATAGATAAATTATTCTTTAATATTTAGTCCCGTAGGGACGATAGCAATTAGCCCAGTGTTTTAACACTGGGTAGGGTTGATTAAAATATTTTTTGAGAAGTTCAATATTTAAATATAAATAATGATATCAATTTTGTAATGTTCAATAAACAGGCATTACATTTTTATCTATTAACTTAATTTATCTCTCTGAACGCTGCAGAATTGTTTTTCTGCATTCACACCCACCATTGAAATGGTGGGCTAAAAGCGTTCTATCCCTCCGGGATGAAGAATAATAGACGTGATTCGTGATTCGTGATCCGAAAAACGTAAGAATTGTATTACAAACATTCGATACGATGTGTAGGGGCGAAGGGCCTTCGCCCGTATCATTTGAACATAATACATCGTCAGGTTAAAACATGTGAAACGTGATTCGTGATTCGTGATTCGTGATCCGAAAAACGTAAGAATTGTATTACCAACATTCGATACGCACAGTAGGGGCTTCCGGCCGGAAGCCCGTCTTTTGGGTTCATGATTCAAAAGTAAGGGTATGGTTTGCTTCGCAAACTTTATTTAATACAAGTACTGAATGCGAACGATACGGAATTAAGTCTCAATCTCTATCTCGATCTCGGTCTGATTATAGATAAATTATTCTTTAATATTTAGTCCCGTAGGGACGATAGCAATTAGCCCAGTGTTTTAACACTGGGTAGGGTTGATTAAAATATTTTTTGAGAAGTTCAATATTTAAATATAAATAATGATATCAATTTTGTAATGTTCAATAAACAGGCATTACATTTTTATCTATTAACTTAATTTATCTCTCTGAACGCTGCAGAATTGTTTTTCTGCATTCACACCCACCATTGAAATGGTGGGCTAAAAGCGTTCTATCCCTCCGGAAAGATTTCCTCAGGAAATCTCAGTTAGAGATTCAAGTATGAGTTCTTCAGTCCTGAACCCGAATGAAATGAGTGGTTCATGGATGCCTTACTAATCGGGGAGTATTTTTATATGACGTCTCGAACTCCATACTCGAACTCGAACTAATTTTACTTTTGACCGTTCACCGTTCACTGTCGATCGCAAGAGAGATTGCTTCGCTTATGGCTCGCAATGACGGACGACAAACGCTATTTTGGTTTACAGACGATATAATGTCATTGCAAGCGTACTTTGTTATTTTTCAATCTTTGTAATTTCAACGGGATATTTAATTGTTCCTAATGGTGTATCTATGTAAAACATTCCTTTTACTTTATATTCAACTTCATCCTTATTAATTAACTCTTTGATGAAACTTCCAAGATTGTTAAAACCTAAAAAGAGAGTTGTATTAAAAACATATGAACCGTTTGCGGCAATATTAAATTTTTCCTTGTTTGATCCTGTTCCAAGATATTTCTCATTTGCAAATACTTCATAATCAAACCGGTCAACAATTACTTTTGTGTTATTGGGATTGGTAATATTTATCTTTAATTTTAAGTCGATTCCGTTTAAAGAGAGCTTTCCAAGTTTTGCAGAGTCAATTTCAAATTTACATTTTTCAAGATTTTTCCTCTGATTTATAAACTCGGTACAACCCGAAAAAATCAGCACAATCAACATAACTGCGATGATTAATAGAAAAAATTTTTTATTCATTTAATGCTCCTTTATTTAAATTTATTTCTGATTTTTCCCTGATTGAATCTTTTTAATTTCATCTTCGACATTCTGTTTCCATTCGAGGTTCGGATATCTTTTCAATATGACAAAGAGTAATTTTTCTCCTATCTGAATTTCATTGGTTTTATAAATATAGATCTTTGCGGCATTGAGCAATGCTTTCGGAACAAGATGTGATTGTGGATATCTCTGTGTGAATTTTTTATACTCTTCAATTGCCTGTAAATGTTTATTATTAATGCTGTAGGCATATCCCAGGAAAAATTGAATTCGTTCCGGTAAAGCTGTATTCTGAAATCGATCTATATAGTTTTCGAATTGAAGCATGAAATTCACTGCATCATTTTTCTTTATAAATACATTAAGCAATTTTATGAAATGCTCAAAAGATTTAAATTTATCCCGTTCGTACTGCTCATACAAATCCATTACTTTTAACCTTGCAGGGATGTTGTCCGGATTCAATACGATTGCCTTTTCTAATTTCTCAATCGCTTCCCTGTAATTTCCGTTATCCACAGAGTCCTGAGCCTCAGCAACGAGGGGATTATGTTTATCCTTCGACTTCTCTTTCAATACAGTTTCTTTAATGAATTTATCTTCAATCCCCGTATACTTTAAAATCAACGCAACTCCCACGCCGAAGATAAAACCGTAGATATGCGCTAAAAATGCAACGTGTGATTTTCCGGAAAAAAGAGTTTGCTGGAGAACCTGGTTAAGGAACCAGAGTCCCATTGCGAACCAGGAAGTGATCTCAAATATCCCCCAATAAGGCTTTATGAAAAGCAGGAAGAACCAGAAGTATCTAATCTTTGAATTATAAAATCTGACCATAAAAGCTCCCATTAACCCTGCGATTGCTCCTGAAGCTCCGATTAACGGGATTGTTTTCATAGCAGTTGCAAAGCCGTAAATAGTAACGGCAAAGATTCCTGAAAGGAGGTAGAATATTAGATAATACCAACGTCCCCATCTGTCTTCAAGGCTGATCCCGACGAGCCAAAGAAACCACATATTCCCGAGTAGATGCATGAACCCGCCGTGAAGGAACATATGGCTGATTATGGTTATTGGCGTAGGTCTTGCCGGGATATATCCGAATTTATAATTGATGTTCCTATTAATAAGCGCGTTGTATTCATACTTCATTTGGAGATAGGAATAATAGTCAGGATTGTCCGAATCTAATATTTCGCCATTCTCAAAATCAGATACAAATTTATTTAGTCCGTTATTACTATATTCATATTTACCTTGCCTGCATTCCTCATTAAAGTATCTCATTAGTATATCATTCATGCGGTGCCTTAATTCAGTGCTTCGGTTGTTTAACCGGACATTTGCAGGCAGGGAGAAGAGAAGAAAAATAAGAACATTGAGAATGATAATAGCGAGAGTAATTCGCGGTAATCTTCTGACTGAAATATCATTTCCGATTGGGAATAAGAAAAACACTGCCTTTCTCCAACATTATAAATTATTTTATCATAAATACAAAAGGATGTCAAGCAGGCATAGGGATAAACCGGAAAAATTATAAATAATGCTATCCAATATTTTTCACATTCGAATGAATAAATATTCCCTAATCAATTCTGCTGAAAAGAAGTATTATTTTTGTGTCTTCGTAAATTTAACGGGGTACTTCAAATCACCTATGGGTGTATTGATATAGACATTACCTTTAACCATATATTTTACCTGTTTCTGATTGATAAGGTCCTTTAAAAAATTACCTAAATTTGCATACGACAGGAAAAGGCTTGTTATCAATGAATAGGATGAGCTCGGATCAATACTGATTTTATCTGAATTGGACCCTGCAGCAAGGAATTTATCATTGGCAAATACCTCAAAGTCAAATTTATCAAGAATTGCCTTTGTGCTGTTTGGATTTGAAATATTGATATTAAGTTTAAGGTCAGCACCCTTAGAAGTCAAATTGAGAAGCTTTGCAGAAGCAAGACTGAATTCACACTCTTTAATCGCAGATCTGTCCATAAGAAATTCAGTACAGCCAGCCAGCAGAAGAACAGCAATCGATAAAATAAATGCTGTGAAGATAATTTTCTTGTTCATTCTCTACTCCTTGTTTATTAAATTTATTTTAACATAATTAATTAAATAAGTCAAGACTAAAGACGGGACGGTAAACGGTAAGAGGTGATTGACGCTTCACTTCGTTAGCTAGATCTCGCAATACTCGATAACGTGAACCGTGAACCGTGATTCGAAAAACGTAAGAATTGTATTACAAGCGTTTGATACACATCGTAGGGGCGAAGGGCCTTCGCCCGTATCATACGAACATAATACATTGTCAGGTTAAAACATGTAAAACGGGGAATGGTAAACGGTAAACGGTGAATGGTAAGACGTGATTCGTGATTCGTGAACCGTGATTCGAAAAACGTAAGAATTGTATTACAAGCGTTTGATACACATCGTAGGGGCGAAGGGCCTTCGCCCGTATCATACGAACATAATACATTGTCAGGTTAAAACATGTAAAACGGTAAACGGTGAACGGTGAACGGTAAGAATTGTATTACAAACGATTGATACGCACAGTAGGGGCTTCCGGCCGGAAGCCCTTCTTTGTTTCATATTCATTCCACATTCCACCCTCCACCCTCCACTCTCCACTAAAATGAAAGAGAGATTGCTTCGCTTATGGCTCGCAATGACGGATGATGTTATTTTAATAATATTATCTTAACAGTTGTTCCGTTGCCTTCGGTGCTGTTGATTGTGATTATGCCATTGTGCTTTTCTAAGATTTCCTTTACAATGCCAAGGCCTATTCCCATCCCTGCTTTCTTAGTTGAGAAATTGGGCTCAAAGACCTTTTCCATATTATCAGATTTTATTCCCACCCCGTTATCTTCGAAAAATATTACAATTGATTCATCTTCATTCTTCTTCAGCCGAATATTGATAATTCCCTTAACATCGATAAATGAATCCATTGCATTATCAATTAGATTAATGAAAACTCTCTTCATCATTCTTTCATCACCGAAGAATAGAATCCCGTCTTCAATATCGCTCTCCATTTTAATTCCTTCACTCTCACAACGTCCGATATAGAATAAGATGGTTTCATTCAAGATATTGGAAAGGTTAATCTCCTTTTTCTTCGGTTCCTGTAACCGGCCGAAAGAGGAGAATTCATCACTGATATCCCTGAGGTTATCCACCTGTTCAAGGATATTCTCAGTTGCCCTTGAGAATAACCTGTCAAACTCCTTCGGGTTATCCTTGTATAAGGTGATTAAATGTTCAATGGTTAACCTTATTGGTGTGAGGGGGTTCTTTATTTCGTGGGCGATCTTTTGCGCTATCTCACGCCATGCTTTTAAACGTTCCATAG
>JAQVHJ010000083.1 GCA_028696285.1 bacterium | reverse complement strand
ATGTGAAACGTGATTCGTGAACCGTGATTCGAAAGAATTGTATTACAAACATTTGATACGCATTGTAGGGGCGAAGGGCCTTCGCCCGTATCATTTGAACATAATACATCGTCAGGTTAAAACATGTGAAACGTAATTCGTGATTCGTGATTCGTGATTCGAAAAACGTGATTCGAAAGAATTGTATTACCAACATTCGATACGATGTGTAGGGGCGAAGGGCCTTCGCCCGTATCATTTGAACATAATACATCGTCAGGTTAAAACATGTGAAACGTGATTCGTGATTCGAAAAACGTAAGAATTGTATTACAAACATACGATACGCACAGTAGGGGCTTCCGGCCGGAAGCCCCTATCATTTGAACATAATACATCGTCAGGTTAAAACATGTGATTCGTGATTCGCTGCGAGCATGAGATTTTTATTTCTCATATTCATTTCACATTCCACCCTCCACCCTCCACTTACCACTAACATAGTAGTCCCGATGGAGGTTCCACAAAATCGGAATGAACCGTGATTCGAAATGTAATGTAAAAAAGCATTACATTAATGATATTTTGCGTTATTAAATTATTCTGAACTTCGCAATATACTTTTTCTGCATTCATACCCACCATTGAAATGGTGGGCTAAAAGCGTTCTATCCCTACGGAAAGATTTCCTCAGGAAATCTCAGTTAGAGGTTCAAGTTTGAGTTTACTCCCCTAATCGGGGAGTATTTTTATATGACGTCTCGAACTCAATACTCGAACTCGAACTGATTTAAACTGTTGATCGCTGACCGTTCCCCGTTCACCGTTGACCTTCGTTGGTTTGTCGCTGGACTGACAATGACAGTGTACCTATGTACTGCATAGAGTACATAGCCTTGCACGCGGGGTACACTGCTTCGCTAATCATGTTATTGGTTTGGGGATGTTTGAAAGTGATTGCGTGAGTTATCATAAGAAAACTTGCAGCATCTAAAATAAATAAAAAAATGGAGAAACTTCTGCATAGTATTGACTTTTTTTATTTTATATTGTATAATAGAATTATGATAATTTAATAATTTAAAAGTGGTGAAGAGATGAAAAGCGTAAGAGAAATTTTAAAAATGTTTATTTCGATAATACTCCCTGCCTTAATTTTAATAATTGCAGGTTGTAAGACCGACGAGTCAATAGTCAAGGAGACTGCTGTTAAGAAACCTGTCGGGACTTATTCAGAGCTCCTGGAACGGGTTAAGAAATCAGATCGTTCGGTTGATTTTGAGCAGTTCCGCATTTCTTTTACTAAGACCCCGAATTACAGTAATTACGAGATTAATGCTGATTTGAAGAAAGAAATGAAAGATAACCTGAATAAGAAGAAATATCATGAAGCGGTTAAAATCGGGGAACAGATACTTGAAAAGAATTATGTGGACCTTGATGCTCATATGGCTTGTCTTATATCCTATGAACAGCTGAAGAATGACGAGAAGGCTCAGTTCCACAGCTATGTATTGAATGGTTTAATGGGTTCAATTTTAGATTCCGGTGACGGTGTAAGTACAAAGACCGCTTATGTAGTAATCTGTTCAAGAGAAGAGGATGTAATACTAAGTTTTTTAGGTTATAAAGTTCTTGAGCAATCCTGTTCAGTTGAAAGAGGGCATCATTTTGATGTGTATAAAGTTGAGGATGTAAAGAATAAGAAACTTCATACGGTATATTTCAATTCAGATATTTCGGTGGGAAAATAAAAAAAGCCCGGGTTTTAATCCGGGCTTTCTCATGTCAAAATAAATAAAAAAATTAAATCTATTCCAGTTTAGTTCCGCAGTCCGGGCAGAATTTAGTTCCGGCGGGTGAAACTTTTCCGCAATTGGGGCATTTAATATTTTCTGCTTGAATCTTTGACCCGCATTCCGGGCAGAACTTTGAATCTTGCGGAATATCTTTAGCGCAGCTTGGGCATTTCATTGTAGCAGTAGGGATTTCAATTTTAGACCCGCATGTCGGGCAGAATTTTGAGTTAGCCGGAATAGACGAATTACATTTCGGGCATGGAATAACAGTTACGGTTACGGGTGCTACGGGTTGTGAAGAGCCCTGTCCTGTTCCTCCGCCTGCTCCTCCGCCTTGCTGCGGCTGACCCATTGCTCCGCCCATCATACCGGCCATAGTAATTCCCATTCCAAGTCCAGCGCCCATACCGACACCTGCTCCTGCGATACCGCCTTCCTGTTCCGCTGCCTTTTCAATTGCCTTAGCTGATTTAAATTTCATATATGAATCGAGATCTCCGATCGCGGCCATACCTGATCTTTCATCCATCATTTTCTGAACTTCTTCAGGAGGAGTAATTGCTTCTACGATAAAGTCAAGTAATTCAACACCATATTTTTCTAAATCAGTTTTCACCCTTGATTTTAATCCTGCCCCGATTTCATCATAGTACTGGGGAAGGTCAAAGATTGATTTCAGGGTTTCACCAAGGAAATCATTTAATCTCCCGACAATAATATTTTTCAGGAAGTTTTCAATAGGTTCAGAAGTATAGATTCCCTGAGTTCCAACGATTTTATTAATAAACAGCTGTGAGTTCTGAATTCTGATTGAGAATATTCCGAAGGCGCGTAACCGAATCATTTTCAGTTCAGTATCCCTGAAGACAATCGGTTGTTTGGTTCCCCACTTAAGATTCGGGAATGCTTTCTTGTTTACAAAATAGAGTTCTGCTTTAAACGGAGTCTCTCCCCCGAAAGGTAAAGAAATCAGTTTTGTAAGCAGAGGGATATTCATTGTTGTAATGGTATGCCTACCGGGGCCGAAAGTATCCAGGGCTTGTCCGTCTCTGAAGAAGACCGCTTCCTGATTCTCTCTTACAATAACCTGAGAACCCAATCTGAAATCACCTGAACCGTATTCCGGGATTCTCCGAACCATTTCATTCCCGGTCTGGTCTATAAATTCAATTACACCAAATATTCTGGCCATTTATTGCCTCCCGTTATTTTATTGAGTTCCGCTCAAGGATATAAAGATGTTTTTCCTTTCATCAATCTTGATGTCAAGACTTTTCAATGCTTTATCAATATTCGAAACAGTCTCCTTTGAATATTCAACTTTAAGCTGTTGAACAAATCCTTTTATGTTCTGCAGGTCTTCTATCATTGAGTAATCATAAGAATAAAGCTTCTCCAGTTCTTCTTCGCCGATCTTTATCTCATCAAATACACCCGAATACCCTCTGTCAGCATATCTGATCTTATCCTGAATCTTTTCAAGTAACCGGACTAGATTGTCAACTTTTCCTATAGCTTCCAGATTTCCTTCATTGGTGTATTCTTCACGGAGATTCTCAAGGTTGATCTTTTCTATATTGAATTTATCCACTAAAAAATCGCGAAGAACCTTATCCGCCTCTCTTCTGCGGTTCTTATCAAGATACCCGTTGAATCCGGGAATGTATTCAATCACCTTTTCCATCCAGTTTCTCTTGCCTTTAAATTTCTCTGATAATTCGCTCATCAACCACTCCTTTATTTTTCGATTAAAGTCCGTTAAAATAATTATAACATAAAACAACCTTAAAAATCAATAAAATTCTTGACTTTCTTTTTTAATGATTTTATAATAAAACATGTATAATTACAAGGAGAAAAGAATTTGAGAGAAATGACCCGATTCTTTATTAGTTTGATCTTTACCGTTTTTCAAGGAAAGCTGTATGGAGTATTTGGGAAAGAACTGTGTTTGATTATTCAGAAAAAGGAATCAACTATGATAAAATATTTCCTGATAACTTTAATAACGAATAATTGTTTTTTTCCGATGGAGTTGAAGTAAATAGAATGAAACAGAAAATACAGTATAATATGAAGAGATTAATTTTAAACAGGAGAGAAGAATGGATATTAAAATTGTTACTCCGAATTGCGTGAGATGTAAATCAGAAAATTTCCGATTTACAAAACGTACTTATGAGCAGACTGAAGTGCTTTTAATTTTTTGTGGTGATTGCGGAGCTGTATTGGGATGCGTCCCTGCAGTAAAAACAGAAAGGTTAAATCGCCTGTAAAAAAAAAGGAACCTGCCTTGCGGCAGGTTCCTTTCCCTTCCTCAAAATCGAAATATTGTAAACAATTATTTCTTGGATTTCTTGGCAGGTTTTTTCTCGGTTTTCTTTTCCGGTTTTTTAGCTGTCTTTTTGGCCATGAATGCCTCCTGGGCGACTGCCCATTTTTAAAATTACAATTTAATTATATATAATTTATCTATAAATGTCAATAGGGAAAATGATTTTTTAAAAAAAATATTTTTACCTGTAAGTATCGAAATGTTGGGATTATTAAAAAAATATTTTTGTAAAGGGTAAAAAATAATTTTATAAATTTTATTTTTAACAAAAAATCCACATTATTTTTTAAAAATAATTTTTTTCCCTGAGAATAAAAAAGGATCCCGAAATAAATCGAGATCCTTTTTTATCTTTAAAATTCAGAATAGAATTTTATTTTTTGGTCGTCTTTTTAGCAGCGGGTTTTTTAGCAGCGGGTTTCTTTACAGCAGGTTTCTTTGCGCAACCTTTTTTCTTTACGACTTTCTTTTTTGGAGCAGCTTTTTTTACTGCGGGCTTCTTTGCTACAGTTTTCTTTGCAGCAGGTTTCTTTGCAGCAGGTTTTTTCTTTGCTACGGGTTTCTTTACAGCCGGTTTCTTAGGTGCGGCTTTCTTCACAGCGGGTTTCTTCTTCGCCGCCGGTTTTTTAGCTGTCTTTTTAGCAGCTGTTGTTTTCGCCATGTGAATCCTCCTCGCGAGCTCTCGCTCTTTAAGATTTACAAGTTTATTATAATATATTTTATTAATAAAGTCAAGTAAAAAATGCTAATAATTAAAAATAAATATAAGCGGAAAAATGTCCAAAGTTACTGTAGTATTAAAAATAATTAATATATAAGTGTAAAATTAAAAAAAAGATAGGAATCACAGCCGGTTTCGGCAAATCATAAACATCGATATAATCGAATAATAACGACAAGAAATATAAAATAAGTAATTCAGGAAAGGTGAAAAAGAAAACATAACATTAATTAAAATTAATATAATCAATAATATGTGCGGAGAAATAAAAAAAAATATATTTTTTATTTTTATTGAATTTTATAAAATCAAAAATAAATAATTGACAAACGAAAAATTATTTGTTAGAATTTAGGTATTCAAAAACAAGGAGAAGAGCAGTGCAAGAATATTTTGATTTCAGGAGTGATACCGTAACGCGACCGACAAAAGAGATGATAGAAGCAATGTCAAAAGCAAAAGTAGGGGATGACGTATTAGGAGATGATCCTACGGTGATTGAATTAGAAGAGCTTGCAAAGAAAGTAACGGGAAAGCAAGGTGTGTTATTTATTTGTTCGGGAACGATGGGGAATCAGATATCTATTCGCGTTCATACAAATCCCGGGGAAGAAATTATAATAGAAGAGGATTCTCATATATTCAAGTATGAAGTTGGTGGAGCGGCCTGGAATTCTTTAGTACAGACCCGGACAATAGAAGGAAGTTACGGTTGCATGTCTTTGGAAAAGATAAGTGATTCAATCCGGCATGATGACATACACGATCCGAGGACAGGTTTAATCTGTCTTGAGAATACGCACAATAATTCCGGAGGTGTGATACTTCCGTTGGAATACATTCAGGAAGTAAGAAAGTTATCACAAAAAAGAAATATCAAGATGCATCTTGACGGTGCCCGGATTTTCAATGCTTCGGCTGCGACAGGAATACCTGTAAAGGAATATGCGAAATACTTTGACAGTATGATGTTCTGTTTATCGAAGGGTCTTTGTTCCCCTCTCGGTTCTATTCTTGTAGGAGACATTGATTTCATAGACCATGCGCGTCGCGTTCGGAAAGTTCTGGGAGGCGGTTGGCGCCAGGCAGGATATCTTGCAGCTTGCGGGATTATCTCAATTAAGAAGATGTCAAAACGGTTAGGAGATGATCATGCGAAGGCCAGAGTATTTTCTAAAGCGCTCGGAGAGATGGGTGAATTTAGTATTGATATGAAAAGTGTTCAGACAAACATGGTTTATTTCAAACCTTTAAAAGAGCCAGCAGAGAGTTTTATCCTAAGGATGAAGAAGAAGGGGGTATTAGCTTTAAGTCATGATGATAAGGTAAGGTTTGTATTCCACAATGATGTTTCGTTATCTGATGTAAAGAGAGCGCTTGGAATAATTAAAAATGATTCAATGAAACGAAGATGAAGATATTTGATCCGAAATTTAAAAGTAATTTAAAGTATTATATCCTTCAAAGTATTTTTGCGACGATCTGCACTTTTATTATATTAACAGTAATGGGTCAGTTCGCGCCTATTATTGTAGCGTCAATCGGTTCAAGTATTTTTTTGTTATTTGTAATGCCACGGAGTAAGACAGCCCGGCGGAGGAGTATAATGGGAGGCTACCTTATCGGGACTGCATGTGGAATGTTGATGTCGTATTTTATAGTAAATTTAAATTTTTTCAACAGTATCTTCGGTGAATTAGAATCAAGAGTTATTTTCACCTCGATAGGAGTCGGGTTATCAATCTTTCTAATGGTGATATTAGATGTTGAACATCCGCCTGCTTCGGGGATAGCTCTTGGTCTTGCATTTCAGCATTATAATGAATGGACAATCCTGTTTATACTAGTAAGCGGCTTGTTATTATCTTCAATAAGGAATTTATTCGGACATAAATTAAAGGATCTGGTTTAAAATGAGTTCTATCGGTATTTTAGGAGGATTATCCTACCAGTCGACAATATATTATTACCGGTTAATAAACGAGTTATATTACAAGAGCAGAGGCGAGCATCCTGAGATCGTAATAGAAAGTATCAGTTTAGAGAGATTCTCCGGGCTCCTTTCCCAAAGAAGGTATGATGAAATATCAGAATTATTAATTAACTCCTTGAACAGATTCTCAGCTTATAATATTTCTGCTGCTTTAATAGCGTCGAATACCCCGCATTTTATTTTAAATAGAATATTAGACAGGATAAAGGTTCCCATGATTTCAATTCTTGATTCAGTCAGAAGTGCACTTCAGAAAGACGAGAGGAAGAAGGTGGTTTTATTAGGTACTGCATTTACAATGAATTCAGAATATTACAAAGACTTCCTTTATAAGTCAGCGATTGAAGTAATGGTTCCTTCTCAGGAAGATATCAGAATTATTAACACGATTATTTTTGAAGAACTTGCCCTGGGTATATTCCGGAAAGAATCAGGGGAAATTATAACAGGAATAATTACCCGCCTTCTGCCTCAGGGTATAGATGGCGTTATATTGGGCTGTACAGAACTTCCGTTACTCCTGGGAGAAGAGGTTAATCAGATACAACTCTATAACACATCTGAACTGCATTGCAGGTTTCTGATGAATTATTTAAATTTGGAGAAGAATAATGGATAAGTTATTAGAATCTAATTTTTTAACAGATTCAGATTTCAATTTAATTTTTCCGGAAGCATTGCTATCAATAGGAATAGGAAAAAGAATCCCTTCGGAAGAGATTTTTAATTCAGCTTTAAAGAAACAGATCAAGACCGGCCTTTTGAAAAACAGCAGTTTTACTTTTAATTTCCGCGGCAAAGAATTCGAAGTTAATAAAATAAAAGTTAAGAATTCGGAATTTTTCTTTTTCAATTCGATAGACAGTAAAAGGACATTATTGATAGAGCGGAGTGAAAATCACCGTAATTTAATTCATGAAATCATAGAGAAAATATTTCATACCCAAGATTATAAATGTTTTCTTCTCGGAAAATCAAAAAGGTTATTGGAATGTTTTGACTGTAGCGGGATTAGAATTGAATGGAGAGATACTGAATTGAAAAAGGGTGAGGTTCTTCAATTTGAGAAATCCAAGAATATCAGCAAGGGTGATTTTTATTTTCTCGATTCAGATATTTTAAAAAGCAGTTTAAAGGCGGGTGGGATTTTATCTGTTGAGGGAACAAAGAGTTTAAAGACAGGTAAGAATGATTCCGGAATAAAAGAGTTTATTAAAAAGAACAATGTGCGAAATTTCATTTTAGTTTCTGTAAAGACATTATATAAATATATAGGTACTATAATATTTTATAATATAATAAATACTAATATATTCAGAGATAGAATTTTTTCTTATGATTTTTTTGGCAAGCTTCTTCTTGAAATAACAAGTCTAAAATCTCATCATTCTGAGAAGGAATATTTCATTTCATTCATTAAGAGATATACTGATATGGCT
>JAQVHJ010000082.1 GCA_028696285.1 bacterium | reverse complement strand
TTCTGACTATTTTAAACTTTATTATCAATTTATTCAGACTGGAAAATGCAGTAATCGGTCCCCCTGAGATTTAAAGAACTCCATTCTTAATGGTAAAATGCTATTCCCATTCACAATTTATGGCGCTTGGTTCCCTCCTTCCATCATCACTTTCCACACTCCACACTCCACTCCCAACTATGATAAAAATGTAATAACCTGCCCTTTTTTTTAAGATAATTTTCTCTCTGTGTGCTCCATGGTTAAAAAGAACACTCGAATGATTATTAAGTAGCTTCATATTTTTGGTTCAATATACCTTTCAATCTTAAAATCAACTATGTAAATTTTCATCCTTTTGCAATTCTGCGGTTAAAATATTCTCTGCGTCCTCTGTGTCCTCTGCGGTGAAAATCACATTCAATTTTTAAATAAGTATCGTTTGCTTTTTGGTGCAGTATATCATTCTTGTCTTAATATCAACAAAGTAATTCTTTCCGCGTGGTCAGCGTGGTCCGCGGTTTCAATTCACATTCAAAAGCTCTTCAAGTATCATCCGCTTTCTGGTTCTAAGTAACCATATAATTTCATACATAACCCTTCAAGTCCTTCCCCGATTCCGTGGAACCTTCATCGGGACTGCTCGCTATTATATCTTATGCTCGCAGCATGAATCTTAACTTCATGGTAAAAATATTTACATTCAAATGTTCTTTAAGTACCAATTATTCTTTTGTTCAGTATATCATTATCATCTTAAAATCAACTAAGTAAATTTTCATCCTTTTGTGTTTCTTAGGTTAAAAATATTCTCTGCGTCCTCTGCGGTGAAAAGTATTTTTGTATTTCGAATCACGGTTCACGAATCACGATTTAAATATTCTCTTCTTAATCCTTATAATCCCTGTCAAATATTCTTCCGCGTTCTCCGCGTTTATAACAAAAAGAAGGGCGTCCGCCCGGACGCCCCTACATTGTGTATCAAATGTTGGTAATACAAAACTTTCGAATCACGATTCACGAATCACGAATCACGATTTATATCTTCATGTCCTTCATGGTAAAAATATTTACATTCAAATGTTCTTTAAGTATCACACGTTCTAAACATCTGCAACATCATTTACAATGCTATATTCAAAATTTTCAATTTTCAATCTACAATTTTCAATTGTAAGTATTCTCTCCGTGTGAGATGTTTAGCCTGAACGAATGTGAAGGATCTCTCCGTGGTGAAAATTCACATTCGAAAGCTCTTCAAGTATCATCCGCTTTCTGGTTCAGAATATTATTTTTATCTTAAAATCAACTATGTAAATTTTCATCCTTTTGCAATTCTGCGGTGAAAATCACATTCAATTTTTAAATAAGTATCGCTTGCTTTTTGGTGCAGCATATCATTCTTGTCTTAATATCAACAAAGTAATTCTTTCAGCGTGGTCAGCGTGGTCCGCGGTTCCAATTCACATTCGAAAGCTTTCCAAGTATCATCCGCTTTCTGGTTCAGAATATTATTTTTATCTTAAAATCAACTATGTAAATTTTCATCCTTTTGCAATTCTGCGGTTAAAATATTCTCTGCGTCCTCTGTGTCCTCTGCGGTGAAAATCACATTCAATTTTTAAATAAGTACCGCTTGCTTTTTGGTGCAGCATATCATTCTTGTCTTAATATCAACAAAGTAATTCTTTCAGCGTGATCAGCGTGGTCCACGGTTCCAATTCACATTCGAAAGCTTTCCAAGTATCATCCGCTTTCTGGTTCTAAGCAACCATATAATTTTATACATAACCCTTCAAGTCCTTCATGTCCTTCATGGCAAAATATTCTTCTTCTCTTATCTGCAACTCTGCGAAGTAAACATAATATTGATAAAAACGAAAGAACCGTCCCTTTTTTTCTTGAATAAAATGTGAAAATGGTATATAATAGTTAAAAGAAGAGGAGTTTTAAATGAAAGTTGTTTCTGTTAACGATCGTTTTACGAAGCAGGATGAGGAAAATGTAATTACTGTGTCGAGGATGTCGTCAGCGAAGTGTCTGTATAGTTATTATAAGAGTTATATTGAGACCCCGAAACCGAAACCGGAGTTTGAAACGATAGAGATAGGGATGGGTTCTTTTTTTCACGGGTATCTTGAGAATAAATTCAAGGAGATCCAGGAGCAGAGCAGAGCAATAGATTCGGACGATGCTGTTAATTTAGATAAACTTCTTGCAGATTTCCGTCTGTCTTTTATCTGGGAAGGGGAATTGAGAGAACCGTATAGAATTATCAGAAAGAATACAAGTATTGAAAATTATATTGAGCGGGTTAAGGAGTTTGGAAAAAACTTCAATATATTTCTACAGAAACACATGAAGGGGCACAAGATATTCAACGTGGAGGGCGACCTGGAGATTGAGACGGATGAATATTTAATCCGGGGAAAGTACGATTTAATTTCACAGGATACTGAAGGGAATTTTGTTCTTTGGGATTGGAAGACAGGTCCTGCCCCGGACCCGAAATTCTTTGATGACTTCAAGCAGAAAAAGCTTCAGCTGGGAATATATGCGATATGGATGGGTTATAAATTTCCCGAAAAACCGATAAAAGGTTCAGTAGTATTTCTGAAAGGTGATTTAAAGATCCTTTCAGAAAGATTCAATAAGGAAATAGAACACGATGTCCTGTTTACGCTTAAGAACTGGCGTGACAGGATAAATAAAATAACAGAATATAATCCAAGGCCATCGAGTCTTTGTGACTGGTGTGCTTGGAAATCAGATTGTCCTGCTTGGAAATAGGCAACAGATGTCCCCTAAAATATTTTTAATCCTGCCGATATTTAACGAGGAACTTAATCTCCCTTTTCTCTTTTCGCAGATTTTGAAAAGTTTTACTGATAAGATGGAGACGCTGGAGATTATTGCAGTGGATGACGGGAGCACAGATAAATCACTGAATATCCTGAAAAATTATCAGGAATTATTACCGGTTAATGTTATTTCTCATGAGACGAACAGGAATCTCGGATGTTCCATTAGAGATGCAATCAATTTTATCTTTAAGACGTTCCCAGGTGAGAAGGATGCCGTTGTGATTACGATGGATAGTGATAATTCACATCTGGTGAAACAGATTTTCGAAATGGTTCCTGAATTCAAGAAGGGAAATGATATTGTAATTGCATCCCGGTTTCAGAAAGGTAGTGTTGTTGAAGGGGTTCCTTTTTTGCGGAGATTGATAAGTAATTCGGCAAATTTATTCATACGTATTCTGTTCCCTGTTAAGAATCTGAAGGATTACACTTCAGGCTACCGAGGGATTAAATATGAATTTTTAAGGGAAACTTCTGAAAAATATGGAAAAGACTTTATTACACGCGATGATTTTTCATATAATATTGAGTTCATTATTAAATTAACCAAGCTGAATCCGAATGTTTCAGAGATCCCGATCTGTTTAAGGTATGATTTTAAGAAAGGGAAGAGTAAGATGAAGTTAATGAAAACAATTATTCAGTACTTAAAATTAATCTACAGGCTAAAATGGAAAAGTTAGATTCGAAGGATTCACAAAAGAAAGATTTCTTCATCGGATTTTTTCTGTTTATAGGATTTTTCTTTTTATACCTGAATACAATCAGCAACGACTATTACTATGACGGGGTTGCATTTTCAATGTTTACCCTGGAAGGGTTTCTGGGCAATCTGAAAAAGGTATTTATCGGAAACCATTTATTTTACTGCGCGTTTAATTTAATGTTCTTTAAAATATTCCGAATACTTGATCCGTCTGTGCGCGAGTTCTTCACCGGGCAGATCCTTGATATTATCTTGGGCTGTTTCGGGATCACATTCTTTTATAAACTTCTGCGGAATCTGAAACAGAATATTTTCCTGAGTATTTCAGGAGCGGTGGTTCTCGGTGTGTCTTATGTCTATTGGTATTTTAGTGTTAATATTGAATATCTCATCCCGGCGGGATTTTTGATAATTCTGATTTTATTTTTTCTTCAGAAGGAACTCTCTCTAAAAAATATAATTATAATTTCTATACTTCATTTTCTTCTTGTTTCCATGGCAATATATCATTTTATGCTTGCACCGATTATTGTAATCGTGTTATTTATGAAGAATGAAAAAACAGAAAAGTTCCTGCAGCGACTTAAATTTCCGATATTGTATTTCATTATTCTTGTAAGCACAGTAACTGCTGCATATTTAATAGTGATCTTTTCCGTTATAAAACCTGTGAATTCTTCGGAAGCCCTGTCGTGGTTTCTTGGTTATGCACAGCCGGGAGCTGATAAATATATGCATATAAATTTCAAGAGTATCAAGTTGAGCATAACCGCGTTTATAAATTCAGTATCGGGTGTGTATTATCCGGGAACAGGGAAATGTTTAAATATTTTAAAAATTATTAATACAATCCTCCTGTCTGCCGGGGGACTTGTGTTTATTTTTAATTTTAAAAAATTATGGATAGATTATAAAACATTTATTTTGACAGTTCTCGGGATATTTATTATTTACGGATTATTCTTCTCGTTCTGGAGTCCTGAAACACCCGGATTTAAGATACCGCAATGGATTGCTTTAATCATAATCGTGATTTTGGCAGTAGGCTCAATAACGAATAAGATTTTAAAAAACATTTCATTTGCGGGAATCATTCTGTTAATTCTTCTGGTATTTACCTCAAGTTTAAAAGGGAGCCTTGGTCCCGGGTCGAACATGAATAACAATAAGCCGTTAGCAGTTACGCTCGAGCTTAGTAAAAGGACAACGATTGGAGATCTGTTTATTATTTCAGGGTATTCACCATTTCCGATATTTAAGGTTTACCTCCCATATTTCGGAATGCGCCAGGTAATAGCAGTATCCTGGTATCTTGACCTAAATAAAAGAACACATAAAGACAGTATTTCGATAATAAAAGAAATGATTAACGAACGGTTTCAGAAGAATAATAATGTATATGTCTTTGCCGATTTAATTGATGATCAAGCATCTATCGATAGATTATCAAAGAATAAAAATATTTCGAAAGAAGAGATTAATTCAATATTTGAAGGATACACATTTGAAGAATTCATTAATTATGATATTTATAAAATTTATAAAATAGAATAAGGAGAAGAAAGTGTTCAAGCATTTAATTCCAAGTTCAGTTTATAAAAATTTTATCGCAGGGCAGAATTTTTCTTGGCAGGAAGGAATTGTAATGTTCATAGATATTGTCGGATTCACTGCAATGACAGAGAATTTAATCATGCACGGGAAAGAAGGTTCTGAGATACTCTCGGAGATAATTAACAAAGTATTTTCACCGTCAATTGAAGCAATTTGCACAAATGATGGAAACATCTCTTCTTTTTCCGGTGACGCTTTCACTTCTACCTTTCTTAATAATAATGAAATTAATGCAGTTAATGCAGCTTTAAATATCCTGGATATATTCAATAAGCTAAAAATAAAAACAAAATTCGGATCTTATAAATTAGTTCCCAGAATTACTTTAGCATCAGGAGATATTTTAACAGGAATTATCAGGACAGACCTGCAGAATACTTTTTATTTTTCAGGATCTGCAATAGAGAAAGCAACAGAAGCAGAAAAATTTTGTAAACCGGGAATAATCCTGACAGATGAAGTTATTTATAAGCATTTAAAAGATAGAGTTAAATTTTCAGGAAAAGTAAAATCATTTCACCAAGTAGCAAGCACAAACAGATTTTATTCATCAGGAAGGATGAAAAGGCTTAACAATGTTTCAAGAACAGTTCTGGAGCAATTTTTTCCGAAAGAATTATTATCTCAAAAATCATTCGGAGAATTTCGTGAAGTTGTTTCTGTTTTCATTGCTCTTTCAGGATTAACCCGGTCTAAAGATCCGGAAGCATTTCATGCGGAGCTGGAAAAGAAAACAAAAGTAGTAATTTCAGAAGTAAATAAATTCAAAGGGTTTTTTAATAAGATCACATTTGACGATAAGGGGTGGATGCTATTAATTCTCTTCGGAGCACCGGTAGGAATAGAAGATCCCTGTCACAAAGCTTTAGATTTTATTCTTGAACTGAAAAAAAACCTCGGTAATTCCGTTAATGTGAAGTTTGGAGCATCCTTCGGAACGGTATATGCCGGGTTAGTTGGAAGCAATATTCGAGGTGAATATTCAGTTCTCGGGAAAACCGTGAATCTTTCTTCAAGATTAACAGTTCTATCCAAACAAGGACAGATTTCATGTGATGAACAATTATTCAATGAATCTGTCAATTCTTTTGAGTTTAAAAAATTACCAGCAACAGTTATCAAAGGGTTTAAAAATAAACAAAATTTATTTGGTTTAACAGGAAAGAAGAAAGAAGTATCAGAAAGTTTTACGGGTATGATGATAGGAAGGGAAAAAGAACTGATTGAAATTGAAAAATTTATTATTAATATCCTTAATAAAAAATTCGGAGGTATTTGTTATATTCACGGCCATGCGGGGATAGGAAAAAGCAGACTGGTTTATGAGATTGTAAAAAGAAACTCAGAAAAAATAAATTTTATCAATTGTTCCTGCAATGATATATCCAAAGAAGGATTTAATCCGATAATAACATTATTAAAAGATTTATTTAAGCAGAAAGAAAACGATACCCGAGAACATAATCTTCAAAAGTTTAAAAATACATTTTCGGATTTTCTAAAAAACACTAAAAATGAAAAATTAAAGTCGGAATTATCGGGAGAGGAACCGTTTATTGCATCTTTACTGGGATTTGACATCATGGGAAAGAATCTTCTTAAGCTTGCGCCTAAAGCTAAATATGAGAATACCGTTTTTGCACTGAAAAACATTTTTAAAAGTATAGCTATAAAAAAACCGTCTGTGTTAATTATTGAAGACGGACATTTCCTCGATGAGGATACAATTACTTTTATTAAGAACATGGCACGGAATACTGAAAACCTGCCTTTTGCCATTCTTATTACAACTCGTTTTCTTGACGGGGCAAAGAAATTAAATATTCCGGTTAAGAATATTCCTGAGAAGCATTTAACGATAGATACCCTTTCCCGGAAGCAATCAACCGATTTAATATCATCAATTCTTAAACGGAAATCTATTCATTCAGAATTAGTAAAGTTAATTGAACAAAAGACTGCGGGAAATCCGTTTTACATAGAACAGATACTTTTATATTTAAAGGAGAATTCAATATTATCTATCGAGGAGAAGTGGGTAAAGCTGACAAATAAAGAGTTCTCTGTTCCTTCAAAGATAAATGCAGTAATCATCTCTAGAATTGACCGTTTAAATGCGGAATTGAAAAAATTAGTAAAGACAGCTTCTGTTCTCGGCAATGAATTTTCTGTTGAGATTCTTTCGAAAATGCTTGGAGGAATATCATTAAACAGGGAGTTGAAGGAGGTTGAGTCGGAAGCAATCTGGTCACCGCTTTCTGAATTATTTTATATCTTCAAGCATGCGATAATAAGGGATACTGTTTATGAAATGCAGCTGAAGAAATCTCTTCGAGCACTCCATAAGTTAGCAGGCCAGGCAATAGAGACAATGTTTGGTAAAGACAACCCGTTATATTTCGGGAAACTGGCATATCATTTTGAGAAAGCAGAGGTTAAAGAGAAATCCAAAAAATATCTTAATGAAGCAGCAAGGTTTGCACGGGAGAGCTACAGGAACTTAGAAGCTTTGGATTATTTAAACAGGTTAATTAAGTATCTGAATTCATATTCTGAAAAGACAGAACACATGTTAACGGTGGCATGGATAAATGTTCTTGTGGGAGAATGGACTTCTGCTGAAAAGACTTATAAAGAATTATTAAAAGGAAAATCAAAACTTCGAAATAAACTTTTACAAGCCAGAATAATGTCGGATTACAGTGCGTTGTTAAGACACAAAGGTCAATTTAAAGAAGGTATTGAGGTTGCAAAAAAAGCGAATAAGCTTTTCCTTCAGACAAAAAATTACTCATATATTTCAGAAAACATGACCGGCATGGGAAACCTGTATTTATCAATGTCACAATACAGTGAAGCAGAAAAGATATTTAAAGATCAATTAATTCTGGCAAAAAAATACAGAATGGAAAATCAGATAGGATCAGCCCATGCAAATCTTGGAAATTTATACTTTTACCTGAGCAAGTTTAATCTTGTTACTAAATATTGGGATAAAGCAATATCAATATTTAAGAAGCTTGGGGATACGCAGAAACTTGGTTCAATAACAGTGAATTACGGGACATTTAATTTGATTACAGGCAATCACTCTATGGCAATGAATCAATTTAAAGAATTTCTGAAGATATCAAGAGATATCGGAGATCGCCTTGG
>JAQVHJ010000081.1 GCA_028696285.1 bacterium | reverse complement strand
GTATCCCGCCTGAAATGTTTTGTTTTGATTCCGAAAATGGTAAAGAAACAGAGAATATTTACTTTTAATTATACCATGGTTAATTAAAATCTCTGAAATATCCTCAACAGAAGAGTCTTTCGGGATCTCTAAATAAATCTCTCCACCGTTAATCCTATAGAACTCTGCAGGTTTATTAAAATCGGTTAGAATAAAAACTACAATAAATAATAGGATCAAAAATATATTTAATGCAAAACTTCTCATTATTTTAATTATCATTGGATACTTTCCAGGTAATTTTGCAGAATCAATGAAGCGGCAACGGCATCAACGGTATTCCGTCGTTTCTTCGAATTAATCCCTGTGGCCATCATTGCATCGTTCGCAATTTTACTTGTGAACCTCTCGTCCCAGTTTATGATCTTCAGGTCCGGGAATTTTTCCTGGAGTTTCAGATTGAATTCATCAATCTTTTCACAGGATTTTGATCGGGTGCCGTCGGTTCTGAGCGGATAACCTATAACAATATCGGTAATACCCTTCTCCTTGATTATCTCTTCAAGCTTATTTAAAATCCCCGGCATCGTATTCTCCAGAACAATTAAAGGGAAAGAAAATACCCTGTCAGGATCAGATACAGCAACCCCGATTCTCTTCTCTCCATAGTCAATACATAATATTCTGCTCATAGATTCTAATTAAACACTTCAAAATAAAGGTTATATGTCTTGTCAATCATCTTCTGAATACCGTATCTCTCTTCAATAATTAAACGGCCGGCATTCCCCATCAATTCGAGATAGTACGGATTCTGTAACAGGTGCCGGACCCTGTCGGTGTACCCCTTGACATTCCCTGGTTTCACGAGATACCCATTAACTCCATTCTTAATCAATTCTATCGTTCCGTTAACTTCACTGGAGATTACAGGGATGGACATCGACATGGCTTCGAGTAACGTTAACGGAAGACCTTCCCATAAGGAAGTTAAAAGGAATATATCTGTAAATGAAAGGATCTCTTTTATATTCTTCCGGATACCAAGAAACTTAACATTATTTTTAAGATTAAGATCTCTTACCAGCTCCTTCATCTTTGAGAAAAGAAAACCGTCTCCTACCAAAACAAATGTTGTGTCGGGATGCGTTTTAATTACTTCCGATGCTGTTTGAATAAAATAATGTATCCCCTTCTGGGGAACAAATCTCGCAACCATGGTGATAACTTTATTCTTCTCAGGAATCCCGAAACTTTTCTTAAGCTCAATATCCGGAGCGGTCTTCTGATAATAGTTGAAATCAACACCGTTATTAATCGTTACAATATCATTTGAAGTGGCAAATCTCTTGTTTATTAAAATATCCCTGTCAACATACGATACTGTAATGATCTTATTTACCATCTTCGCAATTTTCTTCTCGATTGAATTATATATTGTCCTGTTAAAGATATTCCCGAGTTTATTGAACGATAAAACATGCGCAGTATAAATACTCTTAATCCCCTCCCGTACCGCGGCAATACCGCCGAAATACCCGGAACGGGTGCCGTGAAGATGGACATAATTAATGTTATTCTTCCTGATAACATCACGGAATATCTGAGTTAATTTAAATCCTAACTTATATTTAAAGATATCTATCAGCTCAACTTTAATATTAAGTTTCTTTATGTCATCCACTAACGGCCCGTCATCCGAACACATTACTACAGGTTCATACCTGTCATTTGGAAATGACTTAAGAAGATATAACAGATGCTTTGAACCCCCGCCAATATTGGCTGTGGCGATAATCTCCAAAACCTTCTCTTTCATGCAGCTCCTTCATTCTTTTCTTTATTATAACATATATTAATAAAGGTTTTCAAGTATAAAACAAAAAACGGTAAACGGTTAACGGTTAACAGTGAACGGTAAACGGTAAACGGTAAACGGTAAACGGTAAACGGTAAGAATTGTATTACAAACATTTGATACTATGGTGAACGGTCAACGGTAAATGGTTAACTGTGAATGTTAAGATTTGTATTATTAACATACGATACACACTGTAGGGGCGTTTCGTTTCAGGGTAAACCATTTATGGTTTTCCTCCCCGGACGCCCTTCTTTTGTAATTTTTTACAACTTCCGTTTCAGGGTAAACCCTTTATGGTGTACCTCGCCGAATCCCCGTATCATTTGAACAAAATACATCATCAGGTCAATAAACGTGATTCGTGAACCGTGATCCGTGATTCGGAAAAAAAAGAATTCTATTCGATTATGTTTTTTTTCTTCATTCCACTTTCCACTCTCCACACTCCACCTTCCACTATAATTAAATTGAGATTGCTTCGCTGCACTCGCAATGACTAATAATGTCATTTTGTTTGCAGATGTTTGTATGTCATTGCGTATCGCAAGATCTTGCAAACATCAGCGATACGTGGCAATCTATTTTTGTATTACAAACATTTGATACTATGGTGAACGGTCAACGGTAAACGGTAAACGGTAAACGGTAAACGGTGAACGGTAAGAATTGTATTACAAACATTTGATACTATGGTGAACGGTCAACGGTAAATGGTTAACGGTGAATGTTAAGATTTGTATTATTAACATACGATACACACTGTAGGGGCGTTTCGTTTCAGGGTAAACCATTTATGGTTTTCCTCCCCGGACGCCCTTCTTTTGTAATTTTTTACAACTTCCGTTTCAGGGTAAACCCTTTATGGTGTACCTCCCCGAATACCCGTATCATTCACCGTTCACCGTTCACCGTTTACCGTTTACCATTCACCGTTTACCAATCCCCCTTGATTTATTTTTTTTCTTATGCTATAATATAAACATAAATTGGAGATGAATACATGGATCTCGAAGTTAAGGAAGATGTTCAGCGTGGAGTCGAGGTATTAAGGAGGTTGGTTAAAAGCTTAAATGAACAGAACCTTTTTGAATTTCAGAATCTTCCGGAAGATATTGTTCCTGAAGGTTTAACAAAGGGAGAAAATGACCATTTAATTTATCTTTCATTGGTATCTGCAATCGCATATCTCCGGAAGGAAGAGAGGTTATGGGCTTCTGCTCGTGAAACATTTGAAGATAAAGATACAAAATATGTATTTGACACGAAGGAAGTCGTGAAACACGAACCTGAAAAGATCGAAGAGGATTTACGCAGTTTCGGCTTATTCATCAATAAACTTGTACTTAAACACTGGAGCATCGGCAAATTAAAATCAGTTGACCGGCGGTCGCTAAGGGAGAATGACCTCGAAATCTGGTTAAACATGGCAAATGCACTGAATGATTTTGACGGGAATATACAGAAATTATTTGAGAACTATAAATATGACGGATTGGAAGTATTAAAAGCTTTTACCCGAGCCCCGTATGCTTCTGCTTTTCCTGAATATCATAAACAGCGTAAGGTAGAGATTTGGCTGGCAAGAATGAGGAGAAATGCATTATTCGAGATTAATAACCTTGAAAATATCCCGATGCCGGTCGGGGCGCATATAATACGCACAACATTTCTAACCGGAGCAATTACCGGAAAATTAAATTCAATCCATGTTGATCTGGATAACCTGATATCAGATTACTGGAATGATGTCGGCTTGGCATGTAAAGAAGAGTTAAATATTACTCCAATAGAATTTCAGGTGTATTTATGGATCTTGTCTAAATACGGATGTTCTGTGGGAAGAGAATCTGAAATATGCACCAAAGCTCCAGATTGTCCCTTCGCTGATATTTGTTCAATCGGTAAGTTTGAAATGCTGGATACGTATATTACAATTGATCTTACACAAAAACGTTAAGACTCCAATAAATAACCCCCCCCCTTATTCTTCGCAATATACATTAAATTATCCGCCCTTTTTATTATCATTTCTTTCGTATCTTCTTCTTTTATCTGAGATACACCCATTGATAATCCGACATTCTTAAAGCCACGGCCCTTGAATTCCTTAATTATTCTGTCCGCAACGGTCTTTATCTTATTTATCCGGGTTTTAGAAAAAATAATTATGAATTCATCTCCTCCGTATCGGTAACAGATATCTGTCTTCCTGACATTCTCAACAAGCAACTTCCCGAATTCTCGCAAAAGAATATCTCCCGCCTGATGCCCGAAATGATCGTTATAATTTTTAAAATTATTAATATCAATGAAGGCAAGACAAAATATTTCATTGTATCTTTTATAATGTTCTAAAAGATATTCCCAATCCTGGTCAAACTTCCTTGAATTATTGAGCTTTGTAAGTTCATCAGTAATCGTCAGGGAATATAATTGCTTCGAGACATCGTTGATCTTGTAAACAATATACAATGCAATCAAAACAATTAAAAGAATTGCGCTTAAATGCGGAAGAATATTAATGAATCTTGGTGGGATTGAAAGAAGCCACAATTGCCAGCCGAAATTCAGTAAATGAAGAATCACACTAAATATTGCTAATATGAGAACAAGATTCCTTATGAAATTCGGGCCGTGCGGCCTGCTCTTTTTATTCATCCTTCTTCTTCCCTAATGGCATTATATATAAAGGATCCTCCCCTTCTTCCAAGGATAGAAAGTCTTTAAGCTTTTTATCATTAAACGCTCCTACCGCTACTGTTCCTAGGCCTAAGGCTGTCGCTTGCAAATAAACATTCTGAGCTGAATGACCGACTTCAAGATATACATATCTTTCAGTTCCGCGATCCCCGTACTTTGATGTGATTCTATCCCATTTCGCTGTATAAATAATTGAAGCAGGCGCGCTCTTTACCCAGGGCTGAAGACAAGTAAGGAATAACTGGGTCCGTTTATCTCCTTCCTCCATAAGAAGAAGTGAATGGCTTGAACTGTCATATTTATAAATACCCGGGGCTAATGATTCTATTTCTCCTGCAATTAAATAAATATCTAATGGATAAGTAGCTCCCGCAGAAGGCGCAGTACGAAAACCGCCCCGAAGCCGGTCAGGCTTATCCTTCTTCTCTGTAATTCCATACGCTGCCCACAGAATCTGGGATATCTCTTCTAATTTTAAATTTTCATTTGTATAACTTCGAATAGAACGTCTTTTTGATAATACTTCTTCTATGGAAACTTCCCCCTTCATTTTAGGTTCCGGAAGTGGAATCTCTTTAATAATTGCATTCTCTTCCTTAGGCTTTTCCTTCTCACCAAAAACCTGAAATGAAATAAAAATAATTAAAATTATACTGAATATAGAAATAATCAAATTTAATAATCTCTTCCTCATACATTTCTCCAATTTCTAATTAATTTTAACATTAAAAAAAGATTATGTCAAGTATTAAAACAATCAATAGTGAACGGTCAACAATAATATTTGTATTATAATCATTTAATACACATTGTAGGGGCGAACGGCGTTCGCCCGTATCATATTTACTTAATACATCAACAGTACTCAATAATAACATAATTTTCAAACCAATAAATTGTATAGGCGAACGGCCAACAATAATCGTGATGCGTAATCCGTGATTCGTGAACCGAAAGATTTGTATTGCAAACATTTGATACAAACTGTAGGGGCGAACGGCGTTCGCCCGTATCATATTTACTTAATACATCAACAGTACTCAATAATAACATAATTTTCAAACCAATAAATTGTACAGGCGAACGGCGTTCGCCCGTATCATATTTACTTAATATATCAACAGTACTCAATAATAACATAATTTCCAAACCAATAAATTGTATAGGCGAACGGCGTTCGCCCTTCTTAATGATTTTTTTTACAGGGAACGGAAGGGAATGGATGGTAAAAATATAATACAATAGAATAAACAGAGCTCATTAGATATAAGATCTTTTTCTCTTACTGATTACTCAAACTGATTACTGAAAATCATACAGAGTTTGATTTTATGGATAAAACACTTTTAGCCCACCAGTTCAATGGTGGGTCTGAATACAAAAAAATGATCTCGCGAAGTTCAGAATAATTTAAAAATTTTAAATATTATTTATGTAATGCTTATTTCATATTACATTTCGAATCACTAATCACGAATCACATTTTCATCCTTCAGGAGTCGATGGTTAGTAACCCCGGTCTTAAGACCGGGGAGAGAATGACAAAATAATATGCGCGAAGTTCAGATAAATATATGCTTTTTAAAAAATATATATGTAATGCGTGAAGACATGTCATAACTCATCGTTTGACACCTTTTCTTTTACAAAAAAAAAGGGGTAAATTTCTTTACCCCTTTTATCTCTTTAATTATTCTTCTAACTTAGAACTTGTAGGTGACACCGATGTTATACCCTGCGCCAAGTATATGGCCGTAAGGTATATCGATTTCATGGCGGATATATCTGAGATTCAATGCCCAATTATTGTTGAAGAAATATCTGACGCCAAGGGTCCAGGCAAAGACATCGTACCTGTGGCTTTCCATGTAGTTCCAGCCGGAATTGGTCTTGTCAATATTTCTCCAGACCACATTTGCAGAACCATATCCAATCCCAAGAATCGGTTCCCAGTCAGCATTCTTTGAGGATACCGGCTTATACTGAATATAGAATACTCCCGGATACAAGTCTACCTGATGTGAGAAGGTAGAACTCATAACCAGTTCTGCGGACCATTCAAAATAGGAGACGCCAAGCTCCCACTGTCCGTCAAAATCATATCCTGCATAATACCACCCAAAACCGGAATTAGATTCATCAAAATAATCACCCGGCCTGATCTGGAACTGGTGTGAAAAATAATCGGCTTCCACATACCAGTCACTCTTACCGGCAAACGCCGATAATCCCAAAACTAAAATTAGTGCAAATAAGAATGCAAATTTTTTCATCTGCTTCTCCTTTTTTAACATTACTTATAATTTATACCATAAAAATCCTTAAAAATCAAGTGTTTTTTATAATACAAACTCCAAAACCATGTATTTCAGAGCTCTGTTCCGGTAAACGGTGAACGGTAAACGGTCAACGGTAAACGGTCAACGGTAAACGGTAAACGGTAAACGGTAAACGGTAAACGGTCAATGGTCAACGGTAATAGTCATTGCGTTATCGAGACAAAGCCGAGATTTACCAAGCAGATGCTATGCATCAATCACGTATTTGGTATTTATCTTCCGTATCACGGTTCATCCCGATTTCGAAAATAGGGGACAGCCGTTGCAATGTTGCAATAATCTATTTAATTGCTGGAATGTTGGGAGGTTTGTAAATTATCCAGAAAAATTAATGGATTTATTTTTAATGTATTGGTTGAGTATAGTTTTAACCACGGTATATAATAGTTGAATTTATTCTAAATATGCTTGTAGGCCGTGGTTTTAACCACGGTATATAATAGTTGAGTTTATTCTAAATATGTCCGTAGGCCGTGGTTTTAACCACGGTATATAATAGTTGAATTTATTCTAAATATGTTTGTAGGCCGTGGTTTTAACCACGGTATACTGAATAACAAACAATCAGGAATTTATTCCTGATATGGATTCCAAAGTCCGATTAATCGGACTAAAACAAGGGCTGAAGCCCGGATATTTTTCTGGTCATTATTACCCGGGTTAAAACCCGGGCCTACTTACATAAGAACAATAAATTGTTTAATTATTTATAACACCTAGGTAGATTGCCACGCTTCACTTCGTTCCGCTGACGCATCGCTACGCTTGCTAGATCTCGACTTTGTCTCGATAACGCAATGACATACAATCGTTTGCAAATAAAATTACGGTATTAGCGAAGCAGTGTACCCCACGTGGTACACTGTCATTGCGAAGCGGCTGCAAGCAAACGAAGGTCAACGGTGAACGGTCAACAGTATAAATCAGTTCGAGTTCGAGTATGGAGTTCGAGACGTCATATAAAAAGACTCCCCGATTAGGGGAGCAAACTCAAACTTGAATCTCTTACTGAGATTTCCTGAGGAAATCTTTCCGGAGGGATAGAACGCTTTTAGCCCACCATTTCAATGGTGGGTGTGAATGTCGAAGATGATTTTGCTGAGTTCAATTTATTCCAAATATAAAATAAAGTAATTTTAATGTAATGTTTATTTCATATTACATTTCGGATCACGAATCACAATTCAGGATTGCCACGCTTCACTTCGTTCCGCCGACGCATCGCTACGCTTGCTAGATCTCGACTTTGTCTCGATAACGCAATGACATACAATCGTTTGCAAACAAAATAACGTAATTAGCGAAGCAATCTCTCTTTGAATTTAAACGATAATAAACAAAAAATGAAAAGATACTCCCTCCCGCATCACCATCCGTATCAAGGATTGTTACCTCTCCGTAACTTTTCCCGAAAGCTAAGCCAAACCCGAAAATATCTGTTAAATTATAAATTATGCCTGTTTTGAACCAGTATCCTGTTCCCGAATCGCTTTCTGATAAAACATTTTCACATTCAATCTCACCCGATAATAAG
>JAQVHJ010000080.1 GCA_028696285.1 bacterium | reverse complement strand
TATGATCGAATGAATAATTTGTCACTCCGCTTGAGGTCAAGGTATTAAACGCGGTGGGATAATATGTGTCTTTTTTATCATGATTCCCTATTGCCGGGTAGAACGAAGAGCCGAAACCGGTGCTCCCGTGAAAGACTAAGAAATCATCGAACTCTGTCTGATAACCGTGATCTGTGATGTCTCCCTTGCCTATTATAAAAGCACAGGTGTTTCTAATGAAATCGCTTCTTAATCCTGTTAAAAATTCATCAGGCATTCCGTATAAAAAACCCGTATCCTCATCATTGGACTGGTTATGAGTCAAATGGAAGTCAGTAAAAACTCCTATGGAAAAAAGATAAGAAGAATCGGGTTCCTTGAATGTCGTTACCTGTTGCACTTCGGAATGATTTTCATTCTCATCCTCAATCCGGAAATAGTAATTAGAATTCGGGATTAACCCATAGATTTCTGCATAGTGACAGTCGGTATTCGTATCTTCCCTGTATTCAAGATTAAGGTTGTTCTCGCTGTTACCGTATTTAATTATCGTGTCTGACTGAAAATGTGTTTTATATGAAAGGATAAAATTATCCGTCCCTACCGAAAACAGTTCAATCCTGTAAATCAGTTCGTCCTGTGCAAAATTAATAATAAAAAATAGAAAAAGAAAAAAAACTACAAGAGTTGATTTATTTCGTTTCATTTAGAAAAAAAGAATCGGGGCGCAATATTTTGCGCCCCGAAGATTAATGTTGATTACGCAGCAGTCAATTAAAATGAATATTTAATTGAGAATGCATGCTTTGTAAATGACATGGGAGTGAACAAACCTGTCTGGGTACCCAAGGCACCACCATAGGTTCCAAGGTCTGTTAACAATGTCAGTGTATTCTGGTTATAGAGATAGTGTCCACCAATATATCCATACTCTAAGGTCACTTGGTTATTGAACTTGTATTCAACACCCGCACTGGCAAGTATAATGTTCCCTTCATTTGCAGGTTCCAATGTAATGTCCTGAGTTGAATCTACCGATCCATCGGTATCTAAATTTTTAATACCGCCGGTAGCACTTAACGGGGCATATTTAATTGCACCCATTCTAAGACCTAACTTATCTGTCGCCTGGAATTCTGCACCAACTTTAAAGACGACCATTGTCATATCACCGGTCATCTCCATTACCTTGACCGTAGTAAGAAGAATTGGATCGTAGAGTGTGTATCCATTTGCTTCCACTGTAAACATGTTATAATTCATTTCCAAGCCGAACTTGAATGCATCTTCATGAAAACCGATTCCAAAGATAACATTGTTATCAGTAAGAGTAGCATCACCTACTGTCCAGCCGGGGATTGTTGTAAATTCAATATCAGCTTCGCCTTCATATGATAGCATATCAAGGCCAACTACCAAATCAATATTATCTGAATACTTGTAAGTACCCTTCAAATTAATATCAGTTCCGTCGAGAGTAGCAGAAATAATAGGGAAATTATCATGGTCATTAACATCGTCAGCAACACCGTTCCAAACAGCTTTTGTAGTCTTGCCTTCTGCTGTCCATGAAGCCATCTTATAAGCCAACTCGAGGACCATTTTACCTGTGGGGTATACAGCTCCCAATCCATAATATGTATTGTCGGCTGTGATTTCAAATTCCATCTCCTCTGAATTATCATCAGGGACTCCCCACCAAGGGCGATCTTCACGATCAATAGTTGATAATGAGAATGTGGTTACATCCTTGATCTGGCCGAAATTGAGGCCGAGGCCAATCTCACCCATCTGATATCCGACACCTAAGCACAGGTCATTGATAGCAGAAGCGAGTTCATACGATTCATCTTGATAGGTATAGTAATCAGCTTCCTGATCACGGTTTTTATAATCTGCAAGATAATCATAGGTGTAGGTTTCCTTCGGCATATCATACTTGAGTCCTAAGGTTAATGAACCCATTTTATAGAAAGCATTTACAGTAATCGGCATATTGGAATATGCATATTCATTCTCGCGGGTTCCGTATTCTTGTAATGTCTGGATATCATCCCATTTATCCGTCATGGTTAAACCGGCATTATCCATGCCTAATGACAGTCTGAAATATGCATTGTCAAGCTTTGTCAGGTTGGCAGGGTTTCTCTCCGCTGCTGATTCGAAGTCAAATATGGCATAATCAATTCTGCCCATCGAATCCATTCTTAATGAATAACCGAAAGCGCTCATTAAAATGAGACTTACGGTTAATACGGTTAATAACAATTTTTTCATCGATTAACTCCTTTTTTCTTTTTGAATTTAGAATAAATATTTCACAGAGAATCTGTGTGAAGTAATGGACATCGGAGTTAACATTGAAGCACCTGTAAACAGAGCTCCGCCATAAGCACCAAGATCTGTTACGAGAGCCAGGGTATTCTGATTATATAAATACTTCCCTCCAAGATATCCGTATTCAAGGAACATCCTGTCATTGATCTTGTATTCAGCACCAATTGATGCTAATATTATGTTTCCGGTATTGAGCTGATCTAATGTCATTTCTTCTTTATAACCGACCGTTCCATCAGCCCAGTAATCTGTACTTTCCATTGTAGCATTAAGAGGAGCATATTTAATTGCGCCGGCTCGTAATGTAACTTTATCTGTCGCAGCATACTCGGTTCCAACCTTTAAAACAAGGAGTTTTGCTGATGCTGAAACTTCTGTTGCTTTATAGGAAACATAAGGAGTCCATGTGTCTACTCCATATCCCGTAAAGGTTACATCAAACATGTTATAGTTCATTTCCAAACCGAATTTATACTTGTCTTTGTCAAATCCGACAGCAAAAGCTACGTTAGTCTGGCTGATCTCAATTTCTGCAGGTGTATGTTCTGGTAAGGTCGAATGGACTTCTGTCGGCTCTGCATTGTGAACAACAATGTCAATCGCTGCGGAAGCATCGATCTCTTCAGAATATTTATATTTCCCTCTTAAGTGAATTAAAGACGAATCAAGGGTGAATTCCATGATGGGATAATTATCATGATCCGCTACATCACCGATATTTAAAATATCGAAGAAACTGTCATAATCATCATCCTGCTTAGTTGTGGTTTCACCTGTTAATGATGACATCTTATATGCAAATTCAAGAATCATCTTTCCAGTAGGATACTTTACGCCAAAACCATAGAATGTATTGTCTGCAGTAACTTCCTGCTCATATTCACTCCAGTCATGATCTCCGGTTGCGTCACCGTCTTCTGCATAAGAATAGGTATAATTATATGCACCTGAAATCTGGCCGAAATTTACGCCAATATCAAAGTTGGCAACATTCGTACCGATTGTTAAGGCAAAATTCTGAATCCCGCCTGAAACCTCTTCTTCCCATTTGTCTATTTCAATATTAGTGTCATCATACCACGCATCATCATAGCCCCAGTTATGAGTGTATGTCTCTTTTGGCATGTCAAACTGAAGACCAAGAGCAATCGTTCCGAATTTATAGAAACCAAGAACTGAAATCGGCATACCGGAATAGGTGTATTCCTGAGTGTTTGTGCCATGATAACCACCGGTCCAGATATTGTCCGTCTTGGTTTCATAGGTCAACGCACCCGCATCCATCCCTAGACCTAAACGGAAGTAATTCTTCTCCATCCCTGCAATTTGTGCCGGGTTCCTTTCTACATCCGATTCAAAATCATCGATGGCATACCCGATCCTGCCCATCGAATCCATTCTCAGAGAGTATCCAAATGCACTCATAAGACCAAGCGCAAGGATAAATACTACTGCTAAGGTTCTTTTCATCAAAAGTACCCTCCTTTTCAATTAATAAACTATGACTAAATCGAGAACCATTGAAATAATTCCCGAAACTCACCTCCTTTTCAAAATTTCAAAGATCTTTATATATTAATAATAATTCATATAAGGTATATTATACAACAGATATCTCCTCTTGTCAAGATTTTTTTAAAAATGAAAAAAAAACAGGGACGGATAGAAAAAAAGTTGAAAAATTGAAAAAATATGTTATAATATAGTTATGTATAGAAGAATTAGAATTGACAAGAAAAATTACTTTTACTATATAAGCATTAAAGGGCAAAGAAATCAACCGTTGTTTTTTTCAAATTATGACATCCAAAAATATATTCGGTTCTTTAACGAAATCCAGAATAAACATGACTTGGAAATATATGCATATTGTTTTACAAAGACCGAAGCTCTATTTCTTATTAAACGAAAGTTACAAGAATTGCATAAGTTTTTTCACAAGTTAAATACAAAATATGCCCTGTATTTCAATGGAAAATATAAAGCTGTCGGATATGTTTTTCAAGATCGGTATAACCCTTTTATCGTACTAAATGAAAAATATTTACCTATTTTAATTAAACATATCCATTCATTCTCTAAATTCCAAGATGTCAACGGGAATATTAATACTTACAAATTTACGAGTATTGCATTCTATGAAGGTTCTACGGATCCTAATTTTTTTAAAATTAAAAAAATTGAAGTGTTTAAAAATCATCGAAATTATGAGAAATTTATTGCATCAAACAGAAAATCCTTTCCCATATATAAAAATTCAATTGGTGAAAAAAACGATTATCTTTGTTTAGAAAAAAGACGTAACGGGATTTTTAAACCTGTTAAAAAAGAACGAAGAGGAGTTAGCCCTCTATTATATAAAGAAGCGACTTTAATTTTAAATAAAAATGATTTAAAACTTGATGATATCCGCAGTTTTTCTTATAGTAGAGATAAGCAAAAACAAAAAATTCGTCTGCATACTATAAAAAAATTAATCAATCTTGGGTTTACAAAATCACAAATTGCAGAACTTTTCCTCCTTTCAAAATCCTCAATTTCAAAAATTCTAAAACAATAAAATTCCAACTATTATCACTGTTTTTCATACTATTTACGGGTGGACAATGCCTGCAATTCACAAAATATAGGGTTAAAATTAACGATTACTGTTGATTCAATTTTTCAACTTTTTTTCTATCCGTCCCTGTTAAAAATCCCGGGGATCCAAATCGAGGGATAGATTTGGATTTAATTTCATGGGGCCGAATGTTTTATATATGTAATAGAAATCGAATGCGGGTTTGAATATGTATGGCATGGCTGAATGGAGGAGATGATCTTCTTCTGAAGGGATTAGGAGGAAGCGGGTTTTATTTTCAAGACAAATATTATTCACCTTCTTCAGCAGTTTCCTGATAAGTTTTTTCTTGTCTTTTCCGTCATATATTAAATCCATAAGCAGCCAATATTTTATCCTGTGATTCTTTGGGGGAAAATAGGGTAACGGTAAAAATCTTGACGTGAAATAGGATGTCTTCCCGAGCAGGTTAAGATACCATGGCATCTCATAAATGATAATTTCCTTTTCCTGAGCAACATCCCAAATCCGGCAACATGCATAACCGTTTTCTGTTCTTATTCCTATGGCGTTTTTCCATAAGGGTAAATCCGCTGTTTCCTGTCTATCGAAAAACAGCTGCTTTTTTCTATTCTTCTTATTTATCATTTCCAAAATCTCTTGTTCGTTGTAAAAATAATCTTCATTCACATTCATTCTTCTTGATATGGCAGCGGAATAGAATTTAATTTTCTTTAAAATAGCATACCCTCTTTTTGTTATTGCCTTCATTGCTCTTTCGTTATCAATTCTGACATAACCGCATGAAAATTCCGCATTATTTTCAATAAGCCACCGGTCCATTTCCTTTATTCCTGAGTAATATTCTCTTGAAGTATTTTTTCTATACTCTGGATCAAGACGTAAATCAAATACAGACCCTACGTTTATTTTCTTATTATTGAGAAAAACTTCTTTGATTCCTGCTGATAGTGTTCCTATGATCTTTCCATTGTCTTCAACAACTAAAATTCTGCTTTTTTTAAATTGGCTTGATTTAAAAAAGAAATTTTTCTTTTCAAAGGCGAGTTCAATCCATTCACCCTGAGAGACTCTTCTGTCTAATTCCAATAATTGCATATTGTCCTCAGGAAGAGCATCCCGTAATTTCATTGAGTGGAGACCTCGGACTTAACTAACTGGAACATTCCGGAAGAGGAGCTTCTCTCTATTTTATTCACAAAGATTATCTCATACATCATCTCATCCCCGAAAAGTTCTTTTAAATCTGAATAAACTTTTCTCCCGATCCTTTCCTGCTCCCTGTCAAGTTCAGGAACAATAAATATATCAAGGACATCAAGAGCTTTTTGTATTACTTGATATTTTGCAATTCCTTTAATCACTGAAAGAATTTCTGTTACCCTGAACGGATTAATTATCCTTCCTGATTTTGTAACGATAGAATCTACCTTCCTTCCGGCGACCATTTCAAGGAATGTTCCCGGATGACCGCAGGAACATGGTGTTTCGGAAAACTTTGCCAAATCATTTAATCCGTCATATCGGATGACAGGCGAAGCAAAATTATTCAGATCAGTAATGACAACATTCCCTGTCTCTCCGGCTTTAACCGGGTTCCCGTCATTGTCAATAATCTCAAGAATCACCCTGTCATTAAGGATGTGCATTTTATCTCCTTCCTTACAATTGGATGCTATCAACCCCGCTTCTGTAGAAAAATATGTATCTATAATCTGAGATTCGGGAAATATCTTTTTCATTTCCTTCCTGAATTCTTTCTCAAAGATCTCCGCACTTGTAAATATTAATCTTGGTGAATGAACATTCAATCCTTTTGAATCTACCATCATCTTAATATCCTTTAATACAGAAGGATATGTAAAAAGAATCTGAGGTTTGAATTCATTCAAATTTTCAATATAAACATTAACGTCATCCAATGCATTTACCTTCCGAAACGGTAAATGTTTACTCTTCATTACGAAATCAGTAAGGATCTGTTCTATGGTTTCCGGAGCGTAAACAAGAATTGACATAATTGAAATTTTATCAACATTGAAGATCTTCCCCATGAATTTCTTTGAACCCATTGATATGGTTGAAAATATTGTATCGTAACTTTTATAAATCTTTATGGGAACCCCTGTCGAACCTGAAGTTGAAACCAAGAAACAATTCTTTCCGGGTTTAAAACCCTTGCTTAAAATTTTATGAGGAAATGCCTGCACTAAGTTCTGTCTTGTGGAAACCGGTATCTTCCTGATGTCATCAAGGGACTGAATTGAATCCGGTGTTATTGCTGCTTTATCAAATAATTCCCTGTAATACTGATTTTTTTTATAAACAAACTTAATTAATTTTCTTAGCTTGCTTAACTGGACTTCCTTAATCTTCTCCGGTGGTTTCCGGATTATTGAATTTCTTATTAAATTTTTTACAAGGTAATATATTAATCTCAATCTCATTTATAACTCTCTCAACGTTTCCATCGGATTAAGCATTGCAGCCTTTCGCGCTGGATATATCCCGAAGAATACCCCTATTAAATTGGCAACCAGGATTGCCAGAATAATCATAGGGATTGAAACAATTAATTTCCACCCCGCTGCAACGGATATAAACCCGGATAAAATCACACCTAAAATAACACCGGAGAAACTGCCTAAATTAGCGAGAAGAATCGCTTCTGAAATAAATTGGAGAAGGATATTCTTATAAGTCGCCCCTACTGCTTTTCTAATTCCTATTTCCTTTCTTCTCTCATTAACGGTAACAAGCATTATATTCATGATTCCTACGCCACCGACCAAGAGAGCAAGGCCTGCAATACTTGCTATTAATGCCGTAAAAACATTGCTTATGGTTCCGAGCAAACCCATTATCTCTTCCTGGCTCTTGACAGAGAAATATTCCGCGCGGTCCCCATATTTTTTTCTTAAGGCATATTGAATTCTCTTTATCATTTCTTCTGTTGACTGGTTCTTTTTAATTCTTACGTAAACAACACTAATTTCAGATTTCTTCAAGATATCTTCCTGAACCGAAGTAATGGGGGCATAGAACCTGTCATCCTGATCTACTGTAATATTCTGGCCTTTGGGATTAAGTACCCCGATAACTTTAAATACCCCCTCTCCTTTTAAACCCCGAACTGTAATACTCTTTCCTATGGGGTTTTCATACTTGAACAATTTTTCTGCGACCTTATATCCAAGGACGCAGACTCTCTTTCCGGTCAAATCCTCATTCTCCGTGAAAAATCTTCCGCGGTTCATTGAATAATCTCTTACCTTCGGAAAATTTGAAGTTACCCCGAATATGAATGTATCCGTCTCAAGATTTTTATATCCTGCTTCAACATTCGTTCCTACCTGCGGAACCACCTCTTCCACTCCGGCCACTGCTGCAATTGCTTTCACATCATCCTTCTCCATCTCTATCCCCGCTTCACCCATCTGAGCCATTCCGCTTATCTTTCCCGGGAAAATAAGGATCAATCGGGAGCCTATCTTTTCAATCGATACGAGTGATTTTTCCCGGGCTCCAAAACCGACGGACAATGTAA